>JAICVE010000476.1 GCA_025935475.1 Nitrospira sp.
GGCACATTCAAGGCGCCGTTCGATGAAAAGGGTGAGATTGAGCTCAACCTTGGGGATCGCATTGAAAAGCCAGAGGGCATGGGGCGAGACCCCAATCGTCCCTGAGAAGGAGGAACACCCATGTCAGCACAGATCTCGGGGTTTCAGCTGATCGTTCGGCGTCTGGGAATCATGGCTCTGCTGTCTGTGGTGGGATCGGGTCCGGCGTTCTCGGCCGATGCGACGACCCAGCAGCAGATCGTGGACAAGGCACAACTGACGCTGGAGGCCTTTGCGTCCGACGGCCAGTTGAAGGATGTGTTCAAACAGCTGAGTAAGGAAGCGAGAGCGCTCTTCATCATTCCACAGTTCATGCGGGGAGCCTTCATTTTCGGCGGCGCCGGAGGCAGCGGCGTGTTGATCGCACGGGACGAACGAACGGGAAAATGGGGAGATCCGGTGTTCTACAACATCGGATCGGCCAGTTTCGGTGCACAGATCGGAGCCGATGTCTCTGAAATGGTCTTGGTCGTCCGGACCAGGAAGGGGCTGGAAGAGTTTTATACCAACGACTTCAAGCTCGGGGCGAATGCAGGCATGGCGACAGGTCCCGTCGGCGGAGGCATGGCTGCTCAAGGTATCACAGCGGATATCATCTCCTACGCCAGACAGAAAGGCGCATTTGCAGGCATGGCCGTCGATGGAGCGTTCGTCTCGGTTTCAAATGACTCCAATCAGGCGTACTATGGGAAACCAGTGCGCCCCACCGACATCATTGTGAAGAAAGAAATCGGAAATCCCAAGTCACTGCAGCTTCGGGCTGCTGCGGATAAGTTAATGAATTAGGACGGCGAGCTGGATGATCTGCGAGCGCCAGACCTAGATGAGCGAGAGGCCATGTGGTCGATCACCTGGTGCGGTGGTGCTGGGCGTGCTTCTCGTGTTGATCTGGAGCGGTTCTGGGCCGGCCCTCGGGCAAATCAACCCCGACGATCCCGCAGAACAGGGCCCGTCGGATCCAACGGAAGAGATTCCAGCCTCCGAGAGCGAGGCCGAGGAACCGGCATCGCCATCTGAAAAAGAACCCAAACGCCGTGTGTTCAAGCGCATTGGGCCCCAGCCGATGACGCCAGAGCAGCGGGAAGAGGCTGAACGGCTCCGCAAGGTTGCTGCGAGATATGGAACGGATCCCACGGCGATCGTGGGACGCATTCAACTCACCAGCCAATACCTCGATCTGACTCAGGGCGCAAATGCGACGGTCTCGACGGTGCGCGTTGATTTGCCGTTCCGGAACGATTTTCTGCTCCGAATGGATATGCCGTTTCTTAGGACAAATGATCCAAATAACCCTGGAATGAGCGGTCACCGTGGCGTCAGCGATCTCGCGGTGACTGCAGGGTGGCGCGCGTACAACACGCCCGAGTACGCCTTATTGATCGGTGCAGTGTCCACGTTTCCCACCGCGGCCCAGGACTCCCTCGGCTTCGGGAAGTACACGGTTGGCCCCGCAATTGCCACGGCCCGGTTCCTTCCCCGATTGGAGTCATTCCTGATCGGCCTCTTGTCCTATCAAACGTCGGTCGGCGGAGATCCATCCAGAAAAGACGTCTCATTGTTCAATGTGACCGCGCAAGTCAATTCCTTCTGGGGCCAGCGCTGGTGGACCATTGTTCAATCCGTCTGGCAGGTGGATTTCGAGCGAAGCGGCAAGAGCAGCATGGTCATGGAATTCGAAGGCGGGAGAAACCTCATCGGGCGGTTTGGAGCCTACATTCGGCCTGGGGTGGGAATTTATGGACGTGATGTCACAGGGGCGTATATCTGGAACATCGAAGTCGGCGTCCGGTACATGTTCGCGAGTTTCTGACGGCTACTTGAGGGCTTCGGCGCCGCCCACGATATCCATGAGTTCTTTGGTGATCGCGGCCTGCCGAGTCTTGTTGTAGTAAATCGTCAGTTTCTTGATGAGCTCGCCGGCATTGCGCGTTGCTCCATCCATGGCCGTCATGCGGGCGCCCTGTTCGGCAGCCGACGATTCAAGCAGGATGCGGTAGGCTTGGACGTGGAAATTCCGGTGTAACAACTCCTGCAGCACATCGGCTTCGCTCGGCTCGTAGAGATAGCCGCCCGGCATCTGCTCCGTGCTCAGTTCAACCTCCTTCACGTCAGCGATCTCGACGACCCAATCGATTGGAAGCAGACGTTCGACGAC
>JAICVE010000414.1 GCA_025935475.1 Nitrospira sp.
CGATTTAAGCTCCGTAACTCCGATCGTCATATTCGGTTGTTGTACACCTTGTTTTTAGTGTTGATGTTGGCCGGCTTCTTGTTTTCCTTTTTTTGGGCCCACAGTATGACCGGATTGTCGCCATCAGGCATTGCCGATCACTATCGAGGGTCAGACGTGACGTTCGGCGAACCGATGTCCTTCCGGGAACTGGCAGAAGTGACCCACTTTCATTTGTTCACGATGCCGGTCGTGTTTATGATTTTGGTTCACGTCATGTTCCTCACCAATGCCAGCCATGCCTTGAAGGCTGCCTTGACCTGGTCAGGATTCGGCGGCGTCATCCTCGATCTCATCTCACCGTGGCTGATCAGCTATGTCTCCCCTGTCTTTGTGTTAACCATGCTTACGGGAGACACCCTCATGATGCTCAGCTTCTTCGTCATGATGGCTGTGCCATTGTACGAGATGTGGATCTTGGGACAACCGCTGATGGCCGGCAAACGAGGAGGAGAGAGCTAGCGTTCGAGTTTCAGTCCGTAAAATATCGGTAGAGGCCAGCGGTTGTTCGCCCAGAGCCCAAGATTGGAATAGATCTTGGGCTTTTTGTTGGCGAGCGCTGTCATGCAGTCGATTTCAACCATCAGCTCTGAGTCGGCACTGGAACGCATCCGATTGGCACTTCGAATGATTGATGCCCTAGGGCCACCCGGTTCAGTCCAACCTCGTGTCGAAACCGTTCTCGTCCGGCAGGTCGCGAAGATAATGGACCAGGCCATGCCACGGCAGCAAGGACATGGTCGGAGGACCGCCGCCCTGGCACAGGCCATCGGCATAGTCGCTGGTCTCTGCCAAGAAACACTACACCATTTGACGCTCGCGGCACTGCTCCACGACATCGGTCTGTTGGCCTTGCCCAACGGCCGGGCCTCGCACACCGGGTACTTCGACGCTGGCTCCTACGCTGCCGTCCAATGTCACCCGCGACTTGGAGCTCAATGGCTCGAATCGTTTCCGTTCCTGAGGCATGCCTCAGTGATCATTGCGCACCACCATGAGCGATGGGACGGGTCGGGATACCCCTATGGAGTACGAGGGACGTTCATTCCTCTTGAGGCCCGTGTTCTCGCTATTGCTGATGCATTCGACGCCATCCAGGTGCCCGGCATGACCGACCAGGCAACACGGGACCGAGTGGCCTACCGCATCCTCACCGTCGCAGCGGGTACACAATTCGATCCTCGCCTTGTCGAGTTGTGTGGGCACTGCCTGCAACAACCGAACCTTATTTTCTCTTTTAATGATCAGGAGGAGTGATCATGTTCCCAACGGCGCCAGAAACTTTTCTGCCTACTTTAAGACTCCTACTTATTACCACCATGGTTGCGACAGGTTGCTCAGGCAGCGGAAATTCTGGCACTCCTGCTACGGCACAAGCGACAGGAACCCCTGGAGCGGAACAGGCCGTCGGGGAGCGATTGTTTATGGAAACTCGCTTTGCCCAGGCGTTCCAGGAGTTCTTGAACAACGGCGGGAACGTCAACGATCCGAATGCCGGCGATCCTGTCGTGGATTCTGTGGAAACGTTGGGGCCCCCCATTACCGCCGAAGCGCCCTTCAAAGGCATGTCCATGAACTGCCGATCCTGTCACTTTGTCGACGACCTCCTCTCGGCTCCCGGAGGCGGCATGCGGACCTATACTGATTTTGCACAACGAAGTCCGATTCCCGCACGTGCCGACGGCAAGACCCATACACCACGCAATTCGCCTCCTCTCGTCAATTCGGCGGTCGATCGGCCAGGCGGTGTCCTTTTCCACTCTGACGCGGAATTCAATTCCATGGAAGACCTAGTCGCCGGAACCTTTACCGGCCGCAATTTCGGCTGGCTGCCGGGTGAACGGGCACAAGCCATCGCGCACATCGCGAGAGTCGTTCGGGGCGACGACGGGTCATTCGACCCGTCTGATCAGTTCGGCGGGCTCTCCTACCGTATCCTGTTTACCGGTAACAATCCGGCGATCCCCGAGGAGTCTCGTCTACCACCTGAATTTCGCGTGTTTGTTGGGTCTGGCACGGATCAGGAAATCTTCGATGCCGTGGTGAAGGTCGTGGCCGCGTACGTGAATGGCCTGCTGTTTTCGCAGACCGAAGACAGCGGTGCTCCGATTCGCTCCCCCTTCGACGTGTTTCTGGAGATAAACGGCCTTCCTCAACAACCGGATCCCAACGAGTCTCCTATCGACTACAGCCGGCGCTTACGAACGCTCGTAAGTGCACCTGGTTTCAGTCCTCAATTCGTCACGTCCAATCCGAACCGATCCGATGGACAATTTCAATTTCACTCTCAACCATTCGAATTCGGCCCGACCGAACTTGACGGTTTGAAGATGTTTCTGACGGAACCGGCCGCTCCGATCGCTTCACCGGCAGAGCTGACGGCGGGAAAGATCGGCAATTGCCTTGTCTGTCATATGGCGCCCAACTTCACCGATTTCAAACTGCACAATACCGGAACGACACAACGGGAATATGACAGCTTTCATGCTACAGGCGATTTTTCTGTCCTGCCGATCCCTCCCCTTGCCGGCAGAACAGCCAACGACCTTCCAGCCAGCGAACAGCATCCCACGGCGAGCGAACGCTTCCGCTCGATTCCATCGAGCGGTACGACGTTGACGGATTTAGGAGTATGGAACGTCTTTGAAAACCCCGACATGCCGGCCGCACAGGCAAAGATCCTCACCATACTCTGCGACAACCAAGACCCTTGTCCGGTGCCAAGAGCTACGCTTTTGGAGCGCGCCATCGCTCGCTTCAAAACGCCTGTACTTCTCGCCTTGAGTCCTTCCGAACCCAAAATGAATGAACGCCA
>JAICVE010000410.1 GCA_025935475.1 Nitrospira sp.
ACCGGCCGACTGAACATCATACGACAGAACAGCTCGTGGCACGCGCGCGGAGCGGGATGGAGCGGGCCGGCATCCTCACGCCGAACGATGACATCGTCGTTGCCGACGTCAAGGATCTGCATTACGCGTATGTCTACTTCGACCGGCATCGGGCACGTGCGGTGCCGGCAATCCTGGCTGAGCTGGAGCGGCGGGGCATCTACTCGATCGGCCGCTACGGCGCGTGGGAGCATACCTCGATGGAGGACGCGATCAGCCAGGGGAAACGGCTGGCCGAACGACTCAACGCGCAGGGGGCGCAGCCCCAGTCCGCTTAGGCGTCGCGTGGATACGATCTGCCACATCATCACCAAGCTGGAACTGGGTGGAGCACAGGAAATCGCGCTCTATGCCGTGTCGCATCTGGATCGCACGAGGTTTCGTTCCGTCTTGGTGGCCGGTCCCGGCGGGATGCTGACCGAAGAGGCTCGCCGGCTCCCGGGCGTCCAGACCTTCATCGTTCCCTCTCTCGGCCGTCGCATCCACGCCATCAGCGACCTCCTGGCCTTTGTGCACTTGGTGGCAATATTGCGCCGCGTGAAGGCGACGATCGTCCATACCCACAGTTCGAAAGCCGGCATCCTCGGCCGCTGGGCGGCCTGGTGCGCCGGAGTCCCATTGATCCTTCACACGGTGCACGGCTTTGGGATCACGCCGGCTCAACCCGGCTTCGTCCAGCGCCTCTTGATTCTGGTTGAACGGATCACCGGGTGGATCACCACCTACTGGGTGACAGTCGCCGAAATCGATGCCCGCAAAGGTCGACAATGGGGATTATTCACGACGAATGTCTCGGTCATCAGACCCGGAATCGACCCGAGCCCGTTTCGGCAGCCGCTCTCTCCGGCGGATCGGCAGCGCCTTCGGGAGGAATTTGGCATCGGCTCGGGCGAGTTTCTGATTGGGACCGTGGCCTGCCTCAAGCCTCAAAAGGCGCCCGAAGACGTGATCGCGGTAGCCGAGCGGGTCTCTGTCCGGCTCCCGGGCGCCAGGTTTGTCCTCATCGGGGACGGAGCCATGCGGCCGCGTCTTGAAGCCCTCATCCATGAAAAAGGTTTGCAAGACAAGGTGCGGTTGGCCGGCTGGCGGCGCGATGTTCCTCGAGCGATGGGCTGCTTCGATCTGTTGCTGTTGACGTCGCGCTGGGAGGGACTTCCGAGGGTAATGCTCGAAGCGGCGTCGGCGGGATTGCCGATCGTCGCCACACGAGTAGGCGGTGTCGAGGAAGCCGTCGTGCAGCGCGACCGAGTGCGGTTGTGCGAGGCAGGAGATCTTGCCGGTCTTGCGGCAGGCATCGAAGCCCTGCTAGCGGCCGGCGGAGGAGGAGCTTCGCCAACGACCGGTGACAAACACCGGTTGCCCGTCGAGTTTCATATCGAAGAAATGGTCAAACAATACCAATCCCTGTATGATAGGCTCCTGTCGCAGCGACGCAACAAGCTCGCGTCTCGTTCCTGGAGCCCTGCATCATCCTAACCATGGGAGCCGTCGTGAACGTTCCATTATTGGATCTCAAAGCCCAGTACCGTGGAATGAAGTCGGAAATCCTTGCCGCGATGGAAGCGGTCTGCGACGAGCAAGGCTTCGTCCTCGGACCGAGGGTTGCCGAGTTCGAGAAGGCGACGGCCCAGTACGTCGGCAGCCGCCATGCGATTGGCTGCGCCTCCGGCAGCGATGCGCTGCTCTTGGCGTTGATGGCGTCGGGGGTCAAGGCGGGTGATGAAGTCATTACGGTGCCGTTTACTTTCTTCGCGACCGCCGGAGCCATCTCACGCCTCGGCGCCAGGCCGGTCTTCATCGACATCGAATCGGACTCATTCAACATCGATCCGCATCAGCTCGAACGCGCGATGACACCGCGTACCAAGGCCATCATTCCCGTGCATCTGTTCGGCCAGTGTGCCGACATGGCGGCCATCAACGGCATCGCCAGGCCTCGGGGCATCCGTGTCATCGAAGACGCGTGCCAGGCAATCGGAGCGGCGCAAGAGGGCCGGCGTGCCGGTGTCCTGGCCGATGTCGGGTGCTTCAGCTTTTTCCCCACCAAGAATCTGGGAGGATTCGGCGACGGGGGGTTGATGACGACCGACGACAACGGCCTGGCCGATGCCTTGGCGATGTTGCGCGTCCATGGAAGCCGCGTCCGGTATCTGCACGAGGCAGTCGGAATCAACAGCCGGCTGGACGCCCTGCAGGCGGCCGTGCTCCATGTCAAGCTGAAGTACCTCAATCAGTGGACGGAAGGCCGTCGGCGCAACGCGGAACGCTACGAACGGCTGTTCGCTCAGGCCCAGTTGCTTGATCGGGTGTTGTTGCCCGTTACCAAGCCGGGAAATTTTCACGTGTACAATCAATACACGGTCAGGGTGCGGCAACGGGATGAGCTCCGGAATTTTCTGAAAGAGAAGGGTGTCGGCTCCGAAGTTTACTATCCACTGCCCATGCATCTGCAGAATTGCTATCACGATCTCGGGTACCACAAGGGATCGTTTCCCGTCTCTGAACGAGCGGCAGAAGAAGTGCTGTCGTTACCCATCTATGCTGAACTGACGGATGAACAGCAGGCCTATGTCGTTCAGATGATTGGTGAGTTCTATCGACGAACCTAGTCCCTTGTGGGTCTAGCTGCCGCACGTTGGGTTTCGGCGTCTCCGGGAAGATGCTGGCGGTCTGATGTTGTCTCCCGCCGGACGGAGGGGTGCATGAGGATGTGCATGAGATGGATTCCGCTGGTCGCGTGTACGGCGCCGCTGCTATGGAGCCACAGCCTTTACGCGAAGGAACTCTCGCCCCGCGACATCTATGAGCAGGCGTCACCCGCCGTGGTCATGGTCATGGGCCATTC
>JAICVE010000052.1 GCA_025935475.1 Nitrospira sp.
GGAAGTGGGTGAAAGAATTGGGCTCGGAGGAGCGCCACATTGAAGGCGGATCGTATCACAGCCCTAATGCCTCCTCAACGGAAGCCTGTCCCTGGCATGCTGAGAATTCCTGTGGATTTCCTTACATTTCTTGGGTGTAGGGATCCTTAGTGCTATCCTGGCCGCAGACTGAAACGGTTGGTCTTCATGTATCGTCGAAACATTTCCAATATTCTCTATCCGATTGCAGGCGTGCTGGGACTGTTTATCGTCTACGAGGCAGTCCTCAAGCCTGTCTATATTCAGACTCCGCCTCCGGCACCCATTGATCATACCTCGCCCATCGATGGGACGGACCGCGTCCCCGACCAGGCCTATGGACCCCCTCCTGAGGAACCTCCGGCAGCGCCACAAAAACAACTGCGCCTCATTGATGCGGCCGGGGTATCCGACACCAAGCACCATAGGACCTTGGAAGCGATTCGAGAAGAGATCGAAAAAGGCAATTTGAAAGCGGCTGAGGCGCAACTGCGCGACCTGCCTGAGGGCGTACAAACCGATGCACATGCCCGGCCCTCTATAGCGATTCTTTGGAACAATCTCGGCATCGAACAGGAAAAGCTCGAGGGAACCAAGGGGTCGCTCAAGGCGTTCAAGAAAGCGGCCTCTTTCGATCCGGGCAATCCCGTCATCCAAATGAACCTGGCCCACGGATATTGGGAGCAGCGCGATCCCGCGATGAATCAGGAATTCCTCGAGCGGCTGATCGCGCTGGCGCCGCAGAACCCGTTCCCGCATGTCGCATTAGCCGACTGGCTCCAGGAGCACGGGCGCCTCGGTGAAGCGGCCCGCCATTTGGATCAGGCCGCCCAACGGTCGGCAGACGATCCGTCCGCGCAGTCCTACCTGCGAACAGTCACTTCGAAAATGCAGAGGACCGATCAGATGGAAAGCCGGCTGACGAGCCGTGAGGGCGCCCACTTCACGGTCAAGTACGACGGTGACAGCGACCCCGATTCTTGGACGATTGTGCTGGATATCCTCGAAGAGGCCTACCGGGAAGTGGGCCAAAAGTTCGGGCATTTCCCCTCGAAACCCATGGTCGTCGTCCTGCACCCGAATGCGACCTTTCAAGTCAATACAGGAAGTCCAGCCTGGGCCGATGGATTGTTCGATCCGGTATTGGGCCGCATTCACTTACCGACGCAAGGGGCGTTGACGGACCGGGCCTGGTTGAAGCGGGTGCTGCGACATGAATTCGTCCACGCATTGCTGCACGATCAGCAGGGCCTGAACCACAACGCCTTGCCGACCTGGCTCAACGAAGGGCTGGCCATGCAGCTGTCCAGCGATCATTGGCCCGACATCGACCAGCTTCGCCGGCATGAACTTTCCCTGATTCCATTGACCGCGCTGGAAGATAGTTGGAACGAGCTTTCGAGCGAAGCGGCCTCTGTGGCCTACCTCGAAGCGGATTCAGCGACCCGGTATCTGATCAATCGCTACGGGATGCACGAAGTGCAGCAGTTGCTGGCCAGGCTCAAGAGAAAGCAGAGCCTGCCGGCGGCGATGCAAGCTGAACTTTCGCTGTCCTACGATCAGTTTCAATCTCGCTGGATGGCGCACTGGCAGGAAGGGCGGACGAAGGCATCGTAAGCTGTCGATCACGCGGGAAGAACCCCGCCGTCTCATCCGACTGATCGGGCGCAGACGCTTCACTGTCGTCGGCAGGTTCGATCTTATCCTCCCACAACCACCGCCGGCCGGCCTGATCCGGCATCTTGATCCGGAAATCGATATCACGCGGTGCCGTTCCCGACATGCCGACGACGCTCCTGCTAATCCGCTCGATCCGCACCTCCGGGGCTTCTGTGGAAAATTCGTCGGACCACACCAACTGACCTGTCTGAGGATTCACAGCGCGAAGGACGAAATGGGGCTCTCCGGACTCTTTTGCCCGTGAAGCAACCCTGGTGACCGCAGCTCGCGGGTGGATGTGCGCGACGACACGGTGTGAGCCAACCTCCGGATGTTCGCCGGCGGTGAGGTTCAGACGACCTTCCCAGAGAAAACGTCCATTCGATGCATCGTAGACCCGAAGGGTAAATTCCGAAAGACTACCGGTGCCCGCCCCCACACCTCCGGCGAAGATCCGCGTGCGGGGATGGCTGGAGGCAGGGCCATCGTCCTTGATGTCGAGTTCGTAGGTCTCCGCGGAGAGCACGTCCCCAGATTGCGCATCATAAGTCTTGACGGTGATAAAGGAGACTTCTTCGTCCTGGAACCCGAATCCGGCTGCGACGACGACCTGCGCGTTGGCGGCTGGAGCGGCTGACGGTTCGCCCGCCAGACTCAGCACGGGGAAGGCAAGGATCGTGAAGAATAGACTTCCTAACCTCAAGGTCGATGGCATGTTCAGGCCTCCCGTTCCTGTACCGACTATGCCAGGAACCGACCTAAGCTGAACATTCCCCGCTCTGGGGGACAATCCCCCAAAAGGGGGAGTGTTCGGAAACCCGATCAAAAGATGCAGAGGCAAAGGAGTAGAGGATCGTCAGTCCTGCCGATCAAGGGGAACTTCTCCAAAAACCTCGTAGCGGTACTTGGCTACCAGCCTGTAGATCCAATAGCCAAGGGGCTTCACAAGCGGAAGGGCAAACAGTCTGGCCAGGACACGCCCCCCCTTTAATCCCGGAAGCAGCGGCAGAAAAGCGTCCAGCCCGCTGGCGATCCGGCCATCGGCAGCAATCAGAAAAGCAGCCTCTGGTCGGCCATCTCGGTAGTGCGGACCCAGCAAACGTTTGGCCTCCTCGCTCTGATACGGGATCATGCGCAGAGCCTTGTCTTCAACGTTCAGCTGCTCAAGGCCACCCTTGGCGGTGACGCACATCCGGCAGCGGCCGTCATAGATGAGACATTGTGGAGTATCGCGAAAAGACGGTTCGTCCATCGCTCGACCTCTGCATGGTTGCCCGTTCACGGCGCGACCGGTAAGATCTGCATATGCCCCATCGACAGATCTTACTCGTCACGCTGCTCACCCTCGCTGCAGTCGGTGTCGCCACCTTGTTGCTCGTCATGTCACCGGCCATGCCGGGCTCGCCTCATGTCCTGTGGTGGCTCTTTCTCGTGCTGTTGCCGCTTGTGCTGGCCGCGGCCATTCTGTTGGGGTGGGGTTGGGCCGCGATGGCGTCTGTCGCCTACGGCACCATTGGATTAGCAATTGACCTCGCCACTGTGGTCAGCATTCTTGGAGGACGCGAGGGGTCGGATCTCACGATCGCCCTCAGTGTGGTCAACGGGAGCGCGAATTTCGCACTGATCGTCTTCGGAGGCCGCGCGTTTTGGACGGTCTTGCAGGGACTGCGGCCTCGAGGATCCCGCCCTCCCAATCCTCCTTCCCCCTCGCCATCTTCAGGGGCCTGACGGACGAAAACCCCGCTTCCGTCAACCACGATGTCGTGTCTGCCACGGAATAGGTATTGCCTGTTTCAGTGAACAACAACATTGACACCGCGAATAGGCTGGCCTCTTCGGGGAACAATCCCTCGCGATCGTGCAGGAATGCATCCTGAATGATCAAACGGCCGCCGTGGGCCAGCGCTGCCCTGGCACGGCGAAACACATGGAAATTTTGCTCGGGCGAGTAAATGTGGAGGACATTGGAATACCAGATCACATCAAACTGTCCCGGGATGTCATCTTTCAATATATCCAACGGCAGATACGAGAGGCGAGCGCCTGCCTCATGTGTCGCCGCAATTTCTCTGGCCACCTCCAATGCGGCTGGACGGTCACAGACCATGGCACGAAGACCAGGGTTCTTGGCGAGGAACGCCATCGCATAGGTTCCTGGTCCTCCTCCGAGATCGAGCAACGTCCTGACCCCTTTTAGCGGCAGTTGGGCGGCGATCATTGGCGCAGTCTCCAGCGTCCGATGGTGCATGGCCCAGGTAAACTGGCGGCGATAATCCGGTGCTTCCGGTTCATCTTTATCAAGCGGTTCTCCGGTTTTAATCGATTCCATCAGGCGCAACCAGTCGGTCCAATGATTGGTGATCAGGTGCAAATAGCTTCCGCGATAGGCTCGATCATCGGCATTCAAGGCGGTCGCGGCAAGCGGGCTGTTGCGATAGCGGTTTCTTTTTTTGTACAGCAGTCCGGCCATGGCCAGATTCCGGCACAAGATCGACAGCCCGCGCTCGCTCACCTTCAATTCCCGCGCAAGGTCGGGCAATAGCCAGGTGTTTTTGCCGATCACCGTGAAGAGCTTCAGTTCGAGCGCAGTCAATATCACCCGAGGGAGGCGATAGGCCGACAAGGCGTCGCGGAAATCTTCGAAGGTCTTGAGGGGCGGCCTCATTGCGCTCCGCCGATCTGCCGGCAGCACCAGCGCATGAGGTCCTGGACTTTGGAGAGATTCCCCAAATCCACCTCCCGCTCGAACGTCACCGCCACATACTCTTCGGTCATTTCCGTTTGCTCGGAAAATCCGGATTGCAGCAGCAACGGCCGGAATTTCGAGACGGCAGGTTGGATAAAGTACTTGGCCTGCTTGGCCACCTCGTCCGTGCCTAAATCCTCAGGCGTCCCCTCGGACATGAGGCTCATCACGTCATCCATCGCAACGCCGTACTGGCAAAGCAACTTCCCGTCTGGCTTGATTTCCAACAACCAGCCGTCTGTTCCGAGGTCAAGGGCCAGCGGGCCGTTAGGCTCAAGCTCGTAGAGTTGTGGAAACGCTTTGGCCAACGTCGTCCGTGCTTCGCTCCACTGCGGTGAGGCAATCTCGCTCATCCGTGTGATTCCCTGGCAGCCTCTTGGGAAGCGTCATTCGAGAGCCGCTCCCGCAGTGTGTGCAGCCGCCTGATATTCTCCTCAAGCTTCGGCAGCTGATATTTGCGGTCCATCGCCACCACCAGTTCAAGCAACTGAGCCGCTTCCTCTACCCGGCCCATGGCTTCATAACAGTCGGCCAGCAGATACCGCGCCCCGCCAGTGCGCAGTTCGTCGCGGAAGCGTTCCGCAATCGACTGGCTGGTCTGACCGCAAGCGACCGCGTCGTCAAACCGCTTTTGAAGCAAGAATGTCCGGCCCATCATGCGCCAGGCATCGGCCACTCCGCCATCGTTGCCCAAGCGGCGCATCAACAGCATGGACTTCTCGTAATAGGCAATCGCTTCATGAAACTGGTCCTGTTCCCTGGCGATCAGGCCCAAATCGGAAAACAGCACGGCCTTGGCGGCTTCATCATGCGTCTTCATCATCAAATCGAGCGCCTCGAGATAATAGGCCTTGGCGCGGTCCCATTCCCCCGCATCCGCGCGCAAGTTTCCGAGGTTCGCCAACGTGGTGCCGATGCCCTTTTCATCTCCAAAAATTTTCTGCAGCTCCAGGACCTCTTGATAATAGGTCTGGGCCGCCTGGCGCCGTCCGCTCACGGCGCAAATATTCCCTAAATTCCCCAGCGTTGCCGCCAACGCCCGTTGATCGCCGGTGAGACGATCGCATTCGAGGGCCTTGGCGTAGCAGGTATAGGCGTCAGTATAGTGGCCGCGGCCGAAATGTTCGTTGCCCTGCCGGTTCAATTCTTCAGACAGCCCGTTCTTGAGTGTCATGGATGTCGTCAACCGATTTGGCAGCCTAGGCAACGGCTTGTTCAACAACCGCTTTCGCGCCTGTAAGAATCGAGGTTCCATCGCCGACAAGAACGGCGTCAAATTGATATTTTAAAAGCCGGCGCAGCCCAGCTTTGGCTTTGGCCGCATCGGCATATTTCTCCGGCGACAATAACGACAGTGCGCCGGGCGGCTTACCGATCAACGCGTCACCAACGATGAGCACACCTTTCCCTTGTTGAAGAAACAACGCCGATTCACCAGGCGATTTCTGATCCTGCAGGTGAATCACCCAGAGGCCGCCGGGCAGCAGTTCTCCGTCCTTGAAGGTCTTGGACGGTTTGAGATCCATCTGCGGCGCGTCGGCGTCGGGAACTTGCAACTGGCACCGGAAATCCGACTGACACGCGCCCGCTTCGCGCGCATGATCGCGATTCGTCACGATAATGTAGTCGAGTTGACCCTGTCGTCGGATAAAGGTGCTGGCCTCTGCCGTCATGGGAGGCGGATCGACGAGAATTTTATGCTCTCCGACTGTAAGAAACAGGCCGTTGAAATCCAGCTGCTTCTCTTCGGAAAACCAGGACCACTGCCAGATACCAGGAAGAAGTGGCTTCATGACCGCCGTATGGTTACTTGGGTGAAGGCACGGACCGCTTCATAACGAGGCCACTGCATCCTTGACTGTCTTGGTGACCTTCGTGAGGATGCCGGCGTCATTGGGCAAATCGATGATGTCGTCCTCTGGCACCGTAATGAACTTGCGATTGGCCCCTTTCGTGAGCGAAATGAGGAACATGCTGTTCGACGCCGTGACCGGGATGACGACCAGTACTTGTGGATCAATCCCTTTCACCACTTCCAGAAACTTTTGCTTCCCCTCTTCCATCTCGTCCATTCTGGAGTTTCCTCTCTCGCGGCAGACCGCTGCTTACATCTTGTTGCTGCTCTCGGTCGCCAGCAGCTTGTCCACCTCTGCAATGATGGCGTCCGCTCCTGCCAATTCCATGTTGCCGACCCGCTGCCAGCGGATGACCCCTTGCTGATCGATGACATACACATTCGGAATAAATTTGCCGCCGCCGTAGAGCTTATCAGTCACTTTGCCGGGATCCAGGAGATACGGATAGGTGACCTTCACTGGAAACACGGACAGAAACTCGCCGACCTCCTTTTTGGAATTGCCGGATGAATTGACGCCGACGACTGCGACGTTCTTTCCCTGGGTCGCCTCATAGACTTTTTGCAAGTTGGTGCCCTGCATCATGCAGGGGTCACAGATGTGGAAGAGGCCCAGCACGACGACCTTTCCCTTGTAGGCATCCAATGAGACGGGCTCGCCACTAATGGCATTCAACGCGAAGGAGGGGGCTTTTTCGCCGACTTTGAAGAATCCTGCGGCAAGCAGGAGGTGAGCAGACAGGACAGGGACCAGAACGACGCCAAGGATGACGGCAAGACGTTTCATGAAAACCTCCATGGGGCAATGAGCTCGTGAGCGGTGGGGTCACGCTATCCTACCATGCAGTTTTTTTGGGGAGCAACGGCAGCCGGAGAGGCGGACTTGGCGCGAAGGAGACAGCAGCTAACGGCGAACCGATGGCGTTCTAGCTCGATCGTTCGAACAATCCAAGCTGGAATTCTTCGGCCCGCGTAAAGGAAATCGGGTACCGCTCGGTAAAGCAGGCATTGCAGTAGTGCTCAGGCGCGCCGGGGGCAGATTTCAACATGCCGTCGAGACTCAGATACGCCAGACTGTCAGCCGTAATGTACTTGCGAATCTCTTCTGCCGAATGACTCGACGCAATCAACTCCTTCTTCGTCGGCGTATCGATGCCGTAAAAACAGGGCGAAATGATCGGTGGGGAACTAATCCGCACGTGCACTTCTTTGGCGCCGGCCTGACGGATCATCTTCACGATCTTGCGGCTGGTGGTTCCACGGACCAGCGAATCATCGACCACGACGACGCGTTTGCCGTCCAACACCTCGGGGACGGCATTCAACTTAACCTTGACGCCGAAGTGCCGGATCGACTGTTCAGGCTCGATGAAGGTACGTCCGACATAATGATTTCTGATCAAGCCGGTTTCGAACGGAATGCCGGCGCCTTCGCTATAGCCCAGCGCCGCCGGCACGCCCGAATCGGGCACAGGAATGACGACATCGGCCGGTACCCAAGACTCCTGCGCCAGCTGACGTCCCAAGGCTTTTCGGGTGGTATAAACCGCGTTGGCCCCGAAAATTTTGCTGTCCGGCCTCGCGAAATACACATACTCGAAGATACACATCGCCGGCTCGACAGGCGAAAACGGCTTGTAGCTCGTGACGCCCTGTTCATTGAGCACGACGAGTTCGCCAGGCTCGATCTCTCGAACGACCTCCGCGTCCAGCAGATCGAACGCGCAAGTTTCCGACGCGACGAGGTAGGTATCCCGTAACCGTCCAAGCGACAAGGGTCTGAAGCCATGCGGATCGCGCGCGGCAATAATGCCGTCGTCGGTGAGCAGCACGACGGAGAAGGCCCCACGGACCTGGCTGAGTGCGTCAATGATCCTGGCGAGCAATGTATCGGCCCGAGAATGAGCAATCAGGTGAATGATCACCTCGCTGTCCGACGTGGATTGGAAAATGGCGCCGTACGCTTCGAGTTCATTGCGAAGCACTTGCGCATTAATGAGATTCCCGTTGTGCGCCAATGCGAGATTCCCGAAGGCGAAATTGACGGTGAGCGGCTGAACGTTCTTGAGATCCTGGCCTCCGGCGGTCGAGTAGCGATTGTGGCCGATGGCCATCGATCCTGTGAGGTTCTTGAGGGTCTGATTATCGTAGATGTCCGCGACCAGTCCCATACCCTTATGTAGGTGGAAATGATCGCCGTCCCCAGAGACGATGCCGGACGCTTCCTGTCCGCGGTGCTGCAGCGCATACAGGCCGAGATAGGTCAGATTGGCCGCTTCCTTGTGGCCGTAGATGCCGAAGACGGCGCATTCGTCGTGAAACTTATCGGGATTCAGGATGGGAAGTTCTTTGCGCATACGCAGCCGCTATTCCTGACTTAACTGCTCCTCGATCGCATGAACCCAGCAGTCCGACACCTGGCGAATAGGAAGATCTATGCGGCAACCATCGTTCACCTTACCCGGCTCCACTTCGATGACCAAGCGTCCCCCGCCCACGGTACCAATTTGGGCGGCCGGCACACCGGCCTCCGCTGCACGACTCAATATCGATTCCACAGATGTCGGCCTGGTCGAGAGGATGATTCGCGACTGGCTTTCGCCAAACAACAGGGCATCGCGCCGCAATGAACCGAGCCCTAATTTTACCACAGCACCTTGCGCCGCGCGCGGCCCGGACACGCAGCATTCCGCCAACGCTACCGCAAGTCCGCCATCCGAGCAGTCATGCGCTGATTGAACCAGTCCTTCATGGATCACTTTCAATGCGAAATCCTGAAGGGCTTTTTCGATGTCGAGACTGAGGAAGGGCGGAGAGCCCTGCTCCCGATGCTGCAAGACTTTCAAATATTCGCTGCCTCCCAGATCTTCCCTGGTCTTGCCCAGAAGCACGATGGCATCGCCCTCGTCCCGGAACCATTGGGTCATGGCCCGATCGGCCTCATCGATCAATCCAACCATCCCGAGCATCGGGGTCGGATAGATGGACAGGCCATTGGTTTCGTTATAGAAACTTACGTTGCCGCTGACGATGGGAATGTTGAAATGCTCGCACGCATCCTTGAGGCCTTCGATCGCCAGAACGAACTGCCACATGATGTCGGGCCGCTCTGGATTGCCGAAATTCAGGCAATCGGTGAGTCCGATGGGTTCGGCGCCGGAACAGACGAGATTGCGGGCCGCCTCCACCACCGCCAGCCGGGCTCCTTCATAGGGATGCAGCAAACAGTATCGGCCGTTGCAATCGACGGTCATTGCCACCGCTTTGTTCGTGCCCTTGATCCGGACCACCGCGGCATCGGACCCGGGCCTCACAATGGTATTGGTCCGCACCATGTGGTCGTACTGTTCATACACCCACCGCTTACTCGCGATCGTAGGACTCGACAATAATGTCAGCAGCGCCGCATTCGCGTCTTTGACGTCCGGAATGGAATCGTAGTTAAGGTTCGTCAGCATGTCCTGATAGGCAGGAGGTGAGTACGGGCGTTCGTATCTGGGGCCATCATCGGCCAGGGCTTTCGCTGGAATTTCCGCCACCACCTGGCCTTGATCGAGCACTCGCAGGCGGCCGTCCCCCGTCACCTTGCCGACAACCGCCACGTCGAGATCCCACTTCCGGCAAATGCTGAGGCACTCGTCTTCCTTTCCCGCTTTGGCCACCATCAACATGCGTTCTTGCGATTCGGAGAGCATCAATTCATACGGGGTCATTCCCGGCTCACGGCGGGGCACATGCGTCAAATCCAATTCGATGCCATTCCCAGCCCGCGAGGCCATTTCGCACGACGAGCTCGTCAGCCCTGCGGCGCCCATGTCCTGAATGCCGACGAGCAGGTCGTTCGCCATCAATTCCAAACAGGCTTCCAGCAGTAATTTTTCCTGGAACGGGTCACCCACCTGGACGGTCGGTCGTTTTTGCTCGGACTCATCATCGAACGCGTCGGACGCCATCGTTGCGCCGTGGATCCCATCTCGGCCCGTCTTCGAGCCAAAGTAGATGACGGGGTTGCCGACACCCTCGGCGGTGCCCCGAAAGAGCCGGTCCTTATGCGCGACGCCCAGGCAGAAGGCATTCACAAGCGGATTCAGGGAGTAAATGTCGTCGAAACGCACCTCCCCACCCACCGTCGGAACCCCCATGCAGTTCCCATAGCCCGCAATCCCAGCCACAACGCCCCTCATCAGGTGACGATTCTTGGCTGAATCCAACCCACCGAAGCGCAGCGAATCGAGCAAGGCAATCGGTCTCGCTCCCATCGTAAAGACATCGCGCAGGATGCCGCCGACACCGGTGGCGGCTCCTTGATAGGGCTCGATGAAGGACGGATGGTTGTGCGACTCCATCTTGAACACGACGCACAAGCCGTCGCCAATGTCGACCGCGCCCGCATTTTCCCCCGGTCCCTGCACTACCCGGGGCCCCGTTGTCGGGAGCTTTCTGAGATGGACGCGCGAGCTCTTGTAGGAACAATGCTCCGACCACATGACGGAAAACATGCCGAGTTCGGTGATATTG
Organism: Nitrospira sp.; assembly: GCA_025935475.1. Classification (GTDB taxonomy): domain Bacteria; phylum Nitrospirota; class Nitrospiria; order Nitrospirales; family Nitrospiraceae; genus Nitrospira_C. The sequence goes on from JAICVE010000052.1 coordinate 10,797, forward strand.
GGCTCGCGGCCCAAGATTTCGAGAATCTTCTTGTACTCGTCTTCCGTCAGACTGTGCTGTGCCAACAGGTCTTTGATGTCAACCGTGTTCGTCTTCATACGTCCTTAGACATCACAGCGGCAGCGCTTCTTTCTCAACATTTCGACCTGCGCGCGCTTCGTGGCGACAAAGGCACGCTGGATTGCGCTGCCACGTGCCAACCTCTTCGGCAACGGGCTTCGATGCTGATAGCCGCGAACCGCCATTTCCTCGACCAACGCGGCGTGCCGGCCATAGAGTGCCTTGAGCTTGCCGCGCCAGCGCAAGGTCTCAGGATGGTGCGCATAGCCTTTCTTGCCGTTTACCAGCACCGACCAGATCGCGTGAAGCTCCCGGTGCTCGCCGAGCAAATGATTCCGGCACAACCTCTTCGGCGAAATATCCCAAATCCGCACTCCTCTTTTTCCTCCTGGCGACTACAAGCGGTGAGGCCATGTCCTGAAGCGACTTGCCGAGAGCGATCGGGCCCCCCTCGAGAGTCAGCCAGGAAGGAAAGCTGGAACTGACCGACGCGCCACGGTCGGCTGAGACCGTGGCGGAGAGAATTCCAGAAGGATTTCCACCTGGATGAATCCGAAAGGGTGATCGCGGAGGCACGGAGCGACAGGCCATGGCCTCACCCCGCTCCCACCATTTTCAACGGTCGCTTCTTCAGCGACTCCAGCATGGACATCAAGACCAACCGACCGTCCGCGTTCCCCAACAGTTCCTCAGCGGAGCGCTCAGGATGCGGCATCATGCCCAGCACATTCCCTTCGGCATTGCGAATGCCGGCGATATTGTCGAGGGAGCCGTTCGGGTTGGCTTCCGCCGTGACCTTCCCCTCCGAGGTGCAATACCGAAACACCACTTGAGCATTGGCCTGCAGTCCAGCCAGCGTCACGGGGTCGGTATAATAATTCCCTTCGGCGTGGGCGA
>JAICVE010000185.1 GCA_025935475.1 Nitrospira sp.
CGTTGAAACCTTTGGCTGCGAAGAGGGCGGCGGCGGCGGCAATGAGGCCGGCCTGGCGTTGCTGACTTGTCGACCTCGGCTGTCTGGCCATAGCATTCGTTCAGTAAGTGAGTAATTACTCACCGCTGAGCGTAGCATGAACGTCTCACGGCTGACAACCGAGAATGGGATTTCACGCGAAGCGGGAACCACCTAGAGCTGCAGATTCGAGGAGAGGAAGTAGCGTAAGCGATTGCGCTCGCGCACGTTCATCTTCAGGATCTCTACGCCGAACTCGTGACCCCTCGACCATGCCACCTTGGCACTAAGGACAAAGAGGGGATCACGCCCGTCGGGAAGATAGAGAAACAACGTCATTTCGAGACCGGACTTTACGGCCATGTTGCCACGGACGCGTAATCCCTTGTTGGAAAGATCGACCACACTGCCGTCACCCATGATCAATTCTTCTCGGTCGTCCTGTGCCGAATACATGAGCCGGAAATCGATGTGGACTCGCTGGTCCGTCCGACGATCGCAGACCGGATGAGTACGGTGTTGGGATCGGAGGGCTCGAAGTCTTGCCTGTTTCATTGCATCACCTTGTTATGGTTTTTTGCCATCCTGCCGATACAGATGATTCCAGACGTAAAACCGCAGCTCATTCTGCACTTCCAATTTTGGCGAAATCATTTCGACTCCGAAACGCCGCCCCGACACCCAGGAGACTCTGCATTCCGCGATGCAAATCGGCTCCTCGATGCCTGGGAGGTCGATAAAAAGGGACAGATCCATTCCGTGTTTGACCAGCTGGTTGCCCAGGATCCCAATGCCGGATTTTGAGACGTTGCTCACGACGCCGTTACCGATCAGCATGCGACCGTCACTCATGCCCGAGTACATCAAGCTGAACTGAGCGGGGACTCGCTCGGTCCCCCGGCGGTTGTCGTCAGATGGCTTGTCGACCCCCCGGGACTTGTCGCTGCTCGCTTGGCTCATGCCCGATCCTCCCCTCCTCAGCTCCTGCCACTTCCGACTGGTTACACGACGATGCGAAAGGCCGTACGCTGATTCTTACCGTCGGACAAGCTGACATGCTTCAGGACGACGCCTTGAATCCGCTTCCGAGCATCGTCCGCTAACTTGGAAAATCGTACGGCGAAGACATTGCCTTTGATCCATGAGACGGTGGCATCCGTCAGACACAAAGGTGCCTGTCCGTCGTGTAAGTACAAGGTGATCGTGACACGGACCCCAGCGGCCGGAAGTGCTGTCCCTACGATTTTGCAGCCGGTTTTTGAGAGATCTTTCAGCGAGCCGGTGGAGGTCGTGAATCGGGCACCTTCAGTGCCGGTATAGGTCACTTCGCAATGGATAAGCGCTCGTTCTGCGTAGCGGCGATCAAGAGGATCATGTGTGCGGGGCGCCACAAGATGCTGTTCAAGCAAACTCCTTTTCATAGGTGCCTCCCATTTGCGACACCTCAAGACTACCTCAGAGGGCAAATTCGGCTATTCCCAGGGAGAGGGGTCTAAGGGTCCCACAAAGGAGGGGGAAGGGCACGAGCCTCTAGAAAGGGAGGAAGGACTACGTGTTTCTACCGGATGGCTACTGGCGGATCTGGGCCCAGGCCTTTTGGTATTCCTCGAACGAATCGACTTCCATCCAGCCTTTGAAAATGGGTACCGCATCGACGCGGTGTCCCTGGTCGATCATTTCCTGGATCAGGTCGGTAAAGGACGCCTTGTTGACGCTGCTGGCTTCGTGAAAGCCCGAGGACTTATACCGTTCTTGGGAGCTATGGTAGCAGTCCTTCAGTGCTTGTGTGCCTTTCTCGGAAAACATCGCCATGCCGATAAATTCGCCATGCACGTGATCGATCGTCAAGTGCTGGCCGATTTTCACGACCCGGTGCTCGTCGTCTCCCATGACGAATCGTGAGTGAGAGCTATTGCCTGGCGGCTCCGCGAAGGTCACGAGATCCGGATTGAGATGAGAGGAAGGTCCGCCACGCTGCTGTTGATCTCTCCAGGCCAAATCCACGACGAGGGCGATATCGGCCGGACTCTTCAACAACTTTTCCAATATGGGGCTGTCAAACATGATGTCCCCGTAGAGCACGATGGTCCGGCCCTTCATCTCGCTTTCCGCAGAGAAAATGGAGAACAGCTCTCCGGTCTCCTCATACCGATCATTGTCGTAATACCGAATATTGGGCAACGCGATGGCTTCCTTCTTATAGCCACGGACGACTGCGATTTCCTTGATGTTGGCCTCATTGAGCGCGCCGACGGCCCGCTCGAGGATGGTTTTCCCTTTGATATCCAGCAGACACTTGGGTTTGTCCTCGATCAGAGGAAGCAATTGCTTTTCAAATCCCGCCGCTGGAATGATGGCCGTGATTTTTTCGCCGCCGACCGGAAGAAATGCTTTCTCATCCTGCTCCATTTGCGGCACACCTACGATGTCATACACTTCCGGTAAGGTGACGATGCGATCATTGGCTGCGCCTGGGCGGGTGTCTTTTCGTATGAGGGCCAGTGTCTCTTTCATGGCCCGAATGGCGGCCCGGACCGGTTGATTGGCGTAGATGATGATCTTCGCACCCGCCTGCTGCATGTCCTCCGCAGTTGTTTGGTCAAAGATCGTCGGAACCACTACCAGCGGAACCTGCCCGGACCAGAGTCGGTAGACATTCCTGAGTTCGTCGAAGGTCTTTGATTTGGAGTGGATCAAGACGGCGTCCGCTCCCGCTTCCGCGTATGCCTCCGCTCGCTTCAGGGCCTCCTCCTGACCCCAGCCGGCAATCAAGGCTTCCGTGCGGGCGATGATCATGAAGTCCGGCACCGTTTGCGCAGCCTTGGCGGCCTTGATCTTTCCACAGTGTTCTTCAACCGGGATCAACTCCCGGCGGACGCCGGCGTAAAAGCTGCAACGCTTCGGGTATACGTTGTCTTCAATGCAAATGGCGGCGATGCCGGCCCGTTCGCGATCGTTCACCGTGCGCATGACGTTCAAGGCGTTGCCATACCCGGTGTCGCAATCCGCGATAACCGGAATGTTCACCGCTTCGGCGATGTTGCGTTCAACCTCGAGCTGCTCGCTGGAGGTGATGAAACTGGCATCCGGAATGCACTTCAACGAGGCGGAAATAGCGAAGCCGCTGGCCCACACCCCATCAAAGCCAGCCTGCTCGATCAGACGAGCGCTCAGCGCGTCATGAGCGCCGACGACCTTGAGCGCCCCCGGCCTCTTGAGGGCCTCCCGTAACTTTGTGGCGTTATGCATGATGATCGGGGCATGATGCGAAAGCGCACGGGCGTTGTCAACGAAAAGTTTTGCGCAGCGGCGTGCTCCAGCGCTAGTATGTAGCCCCGCCGAGGTCTTGCTCCGGCGCCATCGCGCCTTCGATCCGGCTGGCGAGCAAGGGATTCTCAAAAAAGATGATGCCGCGATCGGTGCGCGTCTCGTAGCGGAGGCTCACCTCGGTCTCTACGCCCTGCCATGCAAAGATTTTGACGGTTCCCCCGGCGAACTGTCCCGGAGTGCGATCCAGAGGGCCATATCGGGATTGAAGGAAGGCCAGCAGTTGATCATGTGTCTCTTTGCCCTGATATCGGACCGTGACGCGCGCGAATTGGTCGTCAACAGTGGTGAACCTCATCGATTCGACTGTTGCGGAGCCTAAAGACGGCGGTCCACCCTTCAGTTGATACGTCTTCAGCCGGCCTGCGTCCTCAACTTTCCCAAAGGTCTCCGATTCGGAAAGCGTGGCTCCCCAGGGGATTCCTTCGAACCCCTTGGGATCCTCCTTCATCTGCACGGCAAACGCCGGACTTCCGGAGAAGAGCGCGCACACGACGGCAATGAAGCATGCACGATTTGTGAAGATCGGCCGGTCGAACATGCGGCTACTCCGCCGTATCGGCGAGCAAATCGTTGAATCGAGGCGCCAGCGTCCGGCTGTCCAAGAAGAGATACCCTCGTCCTGTGCCGGCCTGATACGTTAGGTTGATCTCCGATTCAGTTCCGCGCCAGTTGTACTGCTGATTCAGGCCACGCAACATTTGCCCGGGCAAGCGTTCCATGCGGCCGAACTCCGACTCGAGATACGCCAGAATCTTTTTGTGCGTGTCCTCGCCACGATAGCGGATGGTGACGCGCGCAAATTGATCATCCACTGTGGAGAGATGAAGGCTTTCCACTGGAATGTCAGCGAACGAAGGCGGCGTGTTCTTGAACCGGTATTCGATGATGTTGGGGGCTTGGCGCGTCCGCTCCAGATCCGTGCGTGCGTACAATGCCGCCCCCCACGCGATGTTGCGAAACCCCTTCGGATCGTTCGTCATCGACACGGCGCCGACGAGGGAAGGAGCCCAGAGCAGCCATGCCGCGAGCAACGTGCAACCGAGTCGCATTCGGTAACGCTATCATGCGGTCCGGACCCGCGCAACCGGTTCGTTTCCTTGAGAAAGCGTTGTGGCATGGCTTATAATGCGCCGGATTTTTCCCTCCGCAGCGGAAGTCGTCGAGCATGATCGAAAGCGATGCGTTCGTACAGGCCATGCAGGACATGGGGGTGAATTTTTTCACCGGCGTCCCCGATTCCATTCTCGGAGGAATCATCGCCGAATTGATGGATAGGCGCCTCTACACGCCTGCCGTCCGCGAAGATGAAGCCGTCGCCATGGCTGCAGGTGCCTACATGGGTGGGAAGATTCCCGCGGTGCTGATGCAGAACTCGGGACTGGGTACGTCACTCAACACGCTGATTTCGCTGAACATGATCTACCGGCAGCCTTGTATCCTGATCGTGTCATGGCGCGGTCAGGGCGGAAAGGACGCGCCCGAGCACCTCGTCATGGGCGAGGTCATGCCCCAGTTCCTTGAGACGATGAAAATTCCCCACCGGACGTTGACTGAAAAGACGGCGGTCGAAGATTTTAAGTGGGTGGCGGAAACGTTCATGAAGCAGCGGATTCCGGTGGCGCTGATCATCACCAAAGGGGTCGTGAAGGGTTTGCATCCATGAGGCCGGAGCAGGGAACATTGATCAGCCGGGCCCAGGCGATGGCTGCACTGCTCGAATTATTGACGGATCAGCCGTTGATCGTCTGCAACGGATTTCCGTCGCGCGAGGTGCAGAAAATCGCCGATCGGCCGACACATTTTTATATGATCGGCTCCATGGGGAACGCGCCGGCCATCGCGCTGGGCGTAGCACTGGCCAAGCCTGAGAAACAGGTCGTCACATTCGATGGCGACGGCAACGTCCTGATGAGCATGGGCACGCTGGCCACGATCGGTGCGTTGAGGCCGAAAAACTTCATACATGTCGTCTTCGACAACGAGGTCTACGGCACGACAGGCAACCAGCCGACGATTTCAAATGTTGTTGCGCTCGACAAGGTCGCCAAGTCTGCAGGCTATGTGAATGTAGAACGCGTACTGGACCGCGACGATCTGGTCTATGAATTCAAAGACATCCTGAAAAAGGACGGGCCGAGCCTGCTGCTCATCAAAGTCAATGAGTTTGCAGAAGATGCCGGACGTGTCGTGCTCGATCCTCCGGACATTACGAAACGATTTATGAAGGCGATAGAATAACGGTCGACAAAGAGACAAAGAGAAACACCTATGATGTTGTTAAATCCCGGGCCGGTCAATGTATCGGAACGCGTACGGCGGGCGCTCAACCGTCCCGACATCTGCCATCGCGAGTCGGACTTCGCCGAACTACAGCACGGCATTCAGAACAAGCTGTTGAACGCGTTTGTGCCGGGAGCAGAAGCGGACTATACCGCCGTCCTGATCACCGGTTCGGGCACGGCGGCCGTTGAATCGGCCTTGATGTCGTCCATCCCCCATGGCAAACGCGCCTTGATCATCAATAACGGCGTCTATGGAGAGCGGATGGCGCAGATGGTCGGGCTACATCGGTTGGGGGTCTCGGAGCTCAAACATGATTGGACCGAGCGGCCGGATCCCGAGCGGCTGCGTCTCGCTCTCCGGCA
>JAICVE010000068.1 GCA_025935475.1 Nitrospira sp.
AGAGCAGTAAACCGATGCGCATAATGCACCTCCCTACCGTTACACTGGCAAGACAACGCCGGTATGCCGGTATGGTATGCCGGTATGATGTGCACCATTATACCGGGCGCCAGGATTCGAGGCTACTTTCCAATGCCTTGCCGCCGGGCTCCGGTGAACCGATGGGTCTTCTCGCATTGCACAATATGTGACGGCAAATCTCCGGTCCTCCCCGCAGGAGTATGGGTTGACAGCTGGGCGCATCCAACTGTACAAAATAGCAGCATCGCCGTATAGTTGCGCCTGTTTGCTAACTCGACTGGAACCCGTTGCAGTGTCCCCCGCCGTGCGAGAGTGGCGGAACTGGCAGACGCGCGAGACTTAGGATCTCGTGGGCAACCGTGGGGGTTCAAGTCCCCCCTCTCGCACCACACCTTTCCGACAGTGGGCAACGAGTTGTGTCGGTTACCCAAAAGGAAATCACGCGTCAGATGAAAATGGAAGTGACCGAGCTCGGCCCAATGAAGCGGGCGCTCAAGATCGAGGTGCCGGTTGAGGAGGTGGCGCAGCGTTTCGTACAGGCCTACAAGGAGCTCAACCGGCAGGTCCGGGTGCCGGGGTTTCGGCCCGGCAAAGCACCGCAGGCCCTGCTCGAGCAACGATATGCCAAGGCCGTGGAAGAGGATGTCGTTCGCAGGCTCGTCCCGGATTATTACGATCGTGCCGTCCGTCAAGCAGGTATCTCGCCTGTCTTGGTTGAGATTCCCCCTCTCGAACGCGTAAAGATCAAACGAGACGCGCCGTTCACGTTCACGGCCACGGTCGAGATTAAGCCCAAGATCGAGCTGCGGGACTACAAAGCGCCGAATCCCATTTCTCTGAAACCCGATACACGCACCGTCACCGAAGAACAGCTGGCCAAGGGCATGAACGTGCTGCGCGAGCAGCATGCCAGGCTCGAGGCGCCGCCACTCGGCCACAAAGCCGCAGAGGGAGATTTCGTGATTCTCTCCGTGGAAGGCTTCCTCGACGGACAACCGCTGGAGGGCAGCAAGAAAACGGGCCATCTCCATAAGGTCGGCTCGAACGCGTCGGTGTTGGGTCTCGAGATCGATCACCATGTCCTCGGCCGGGCAGAAGGCGACACGGTCGAAATCTCTCAACCCTATCCCCCAAGCCATCCCGATGGACGCGTGGCCGGCAAAACGGTCATGTTCAAGGTGACGGTGAACGCCGTCAAGCTCAAGACGCTGCCGGCCTTGGATGATGAATTCGCGAAGGATTGCGGGGCCTATGCCTCCCTTGCGGAGTTACAAGACCGTTTGCGCACGCAAATGGAAAAAGCGCTCAAGCGGGAGATCGAAGAGGGATACAAAGACACCATCGTCAAGCGTCTGATTGAAACCCATCATTTTGACCTTCCGGAAACGCTGGTCGAACGAGAGCTGGAGGCGATTATCCGTCAGTACGTCCAGCAGCGGCAGCGTCGAGGAGGCGAAGGCGCCTCGCCCCTTGAAACGTCCGACCTCGCCAAGTTGCGCCAGGAGAACCGCGAGGAAGCCTCCCGTCGCGTCAAGGTCGGCTTAATCCTCGAGACGGTCGCAGAAAAAGAACAGCTGACGGTGACGCAGGAAGACCTGGACAATGAAATTCGCCGCCTGGCCTCCGAGTTGAAGATCGGGCAGCCGGATTTGGTGAAAATGATCCAGGCCGGCGGACAGGATTCGATCGACGAGTTACGGGCTCGCATCTTGGCGGAGAAGTCCCTGGATTTCGTCTACCGGAACGCCGTCATTCAAAAGTAGCGCTCCAGGCCCGACCCCGGGTCTTGTGTCAGGAAAGGAAACCACCTGCATGTTAGTTCCCATTGTCGTTGAGCAAACCAATCGAGGCGAGCGGGCCTATGACATCTATTCACGGCTCCTGAAGGATCGCATCATTTTCTTGGGGGCGCCGATCGACGATGTGTTCGCCAACCTCGTCATCGCACAACTGTTGTTCTTGGAGGCTGAGGACCCTGAGAAAGACATCAATCTCTATGTCAACTCTCCTGGCGGCAGCGTGACGGCCGGACTGGGCATCTATGACACGATGCAGTACGTGAAGCCGCCCATTAATACCATCTGCCTGGGCCAAGCCGCCAGCATGGGAGCACTGTTACTGACCGCTGGAACGAAAGGAAAGCGGTTTGCGCTTCCCAATGCGCGCGTCATGATTCACCAGCCCTTGGGTGGATTCCAGGGACAGGCGACCGAGATCGACATTCACGCGAGAGAAATTCTGAAAATCCGTGAACGGCTGAATGAAATCATGGCCAAGCATACGGGGCAGCCCATTGAAAAGATCGCGCACGATACTGAACGTGACTACTTCATGTCGGGTGAGGAAGCGAAACGGTATGGCCTGATCGACGAAGTGATCACGCGGGCGCCCAAATCGTTGAAGGTGGCGTCGGACAAAGACGGGGCCAAGGACAAGTAATACCGGGAGGACGCATGGCCAAGCAGGAAAAGATGGATCGACACCTTCGCTGTTCGTTCTGCGGGAAAAGCCGCGACGAAGTCCGCAAACTCATCGCCGGACCCACGGTCTACATTTGCGACGAATGTGTCAATCTGTGCAACGACATCATCGCCGAAGACTGGGAAGAGGCAAAGGAAGAAATTTCTTCCAAACTCAAGAAACCCTCCGAGATCAAGCATCACCTCGATCAGTATGTCGTCGGACAGGAACGGGCCAAAAAAATTCTCTCCGTGGCGGTCCATAATCACTACAAGCGCATTTCCGCGAAGGAAAAGGACGTCGACGACGTAGAGCTCCAGAAGGGCAACATCCTGATGGTGGGCCCGACGGGCACCGGAAAGACGCTGCTCGCCCAGACGCTGGCCAAGTATCTAGACGTCCCCTTCACCCTTGCCGACGCGACGACGCTCACCGAAGCCGGCTACGTCGGAGAGGACGTGGAAAACATCATCCTCAAGCTGCTCCAGGCATCGGATTACGATGTCGAACGCGCCGAACGCGGCATCGTCTATATCGACGAGATCGATAAGATCAGCCGCAAAAGTGACAGCCCGTCGATTACCCGCGACGTGTCGGGCGAAGGGGTGCAGCAGGCACTGCTCAAGCTCATTGAAGGCACTGTCGCGAATGTGCCTCCGCAGGGAGGACGCAAACATCCGCATCAGGAGTTCATTCAAGTCAACACAAGCAACATCCTATTCATCTGCGGCGGAGCCTTCGTCGGACTGGAGCAGATCATCGAGCAGCGGTTAAATCGAAAAGCGATGGGGTTCGGCGCAGAGATCCGCGGCCGGGCTGATGTGCGGCTCGGCGAATTATTCGAGCGCGTGCAGCCGGAGGATTTTCTGAAATATGGCCTCATTCCAGAGTTCATCGGCCGTCTACCGGTCGTCGCCACGCTCGACGAACTCGACGAGCGCGCCTTGATCAGGATTTTGACTGAGCCCAGAAACGCCCTCACCAAACAGTATGAAAAGCTCCTCTCGTTTGAAAAGGTAAAGCTCAGATTCACCGAGGGCGCACTCGGAGCGGTGGCCCGCAAGGCGTTCACCCAGAAGACCGGTGCTCGGGGCCTGCGGGCGATATTAGAAGAAGTCATGCTGGATGTCATGTATGACGCCCCCTCGCAAAAACAGATCAAGGAGGTTTTTATCACCGAGGACGCCATTCTCGGAAAACATCCTCCCATCCGGATCTTCGAGCAGGACAAAGACGTAAAGACCGCATAAGCGCTGGACATATCTCGCGCTTTCCCCGACCCGGCCCGGCGTCACCGCCGGGCCGGGTCTTTTGATGGCGGTACGATTACGAGTGCCTGCACAGCCAGACGGTGCCATAAGCGCCTTGAGACACATGGCGCCGCTTGGCAGCTGCCGGAAAACTCTCGGCTTTTGCTCGACAAGGTGAAACACTGCGCTATACTTGCCAAGGGTGAGCTGGGAGGGCGTGTGAAATATCCGGTAGCTTCAAGCCTGCGCCACAAAGGCAAGACGATTGAGTTGGATGCCACGCGGGAGATCATCACGCTCATCGGTATCAACGGTGAGGCGATGGGAAACCTGTCATGGGATTTCGTCATTGATCAGATTCTCGCCTACCGAAAACCCCCTGTTTCGCGAGAGGCCAGAACCGAACCGCGCGTCACGCTGGCATTCCGGGTGAAATACAAGACCCCAGAGGGCCAGCAATTCGAAAGCCGAGCAGGCGGCATCGGCGGCGGAGGGCTCTTCATTGAAAGCCAAGCACCGCTGCCAGTCGGCACCAAACTGTCGTTGGAATTTTCGCTGCCCGAGCATGCCAACGAATGGCTGGCCGCGAAAGGCGTCGTGGCCTGGGTCTGTCCGAAAGCGGATCAGTACACGTTCAGTCCGGGAATGGGCGTCCGCTTCACCGATATCGCACCCGATATCCGTACTCGAGTGCTCGAATTGGTGAAATCCCTACAGGAAGTCGGACACTCGGCCGCATGAGCCGAAGAACGCATCGCACCATGTGCGCAGTGAGCAGGACCGTATGAAATTTCCAGTGACCACCACGCCGGGACATCAAGGAAAGAGCTTGGAGATTGACTCGGCCCGCGAAACTATTTCACTTCATAACGGCAACGGAGCGGTGCTCGGGGCAATGTCGTGGGGCGATGTCATCGAGCGCATCGTCAATGCTGACGATGATGTCCGCTTCGCGCATGCACGGGCACACGCACGCGCCCCATTGGCGGTGAAGGTCAAATATACGACGCCAGAGGGCAAGCAGTTTGACAGCCTGACGGGCGGAATCGGCGGCGGAGGACTTTTCATCGAGAGCAGTCAGCCATTGGCGCCGGGAACAGAACTCGCGGTCGAGTTCGCACTTCCGGATCGTCCGTGGGAAAAACACAAGGCCAAAGCCAAGGTGGCCTGGACTCGCAATAAGCCCGAACGCTTTCTCCTCTTTCCCGGGATGGGCATCCAATTCACCGAAATCGACGACAAATCCCGCCACGACCTCGTGGAATTGGTTTCCGCGCTCAATCGTTCACGCGTAACGCCTTGAGCTCAGCTTCGATCCATCGGCGAACCCCCTGATCCGTTTCCTTCTCGAGCGCCATCCGTAGCAGCGGACGCGTATCCTGTCCGCTCAACTCGCCAAGATGATACGCGGCTTCAGCGCGGACAGCAGGCGAGGAATCGTGAACAAGGCGCTTCCGAAGCGCCGACGTGACTCGCGCGTCCCCTGAGAGTCCCAATGCCGAGACGGCTCCCTGCCGTACCTCTACATCGGGATCGTCCAGGAGTGGCAGCAGCCACTCGATCACCTGCTCGGTATCCAGCGACATGAGAGCACGAACGGCAGCGCGCCTGACTTGAACGTCTGACGCCCGAAGCAAGCCATTGACCGGTGTGAGTTGGCGAGGCGACGGTTCGATCTCGTCAATGGCGAGCGCCGCAGATTGCCGAACCCTGTTGTCAAGGTCTGCGAGCGAACGCGCGAGCCCGGCGATCACGGCCTCATCGTCGGGTGTCGCCATCCGGCCTAACGCCTGGGCAGCGGCCGCGCGAACTGCCGGCACCGTGTCGGTCAGCAGCAGTAGGACTGCAGGCAGCGCCGATCGATCGCCAATTTTTCCCAACGATTCTGCCGCCGTCCTGCGGACGTCAGGATGTTCATCATGCAGCAGGGCGAGTAAGACAGCGAGGCTGCGTTCGACGGAAGGTGCGTTTGCGTCTTGGAGACAGCCAAGTTGCGCGGCGCAGGGGATGAGAATGGAGAGGGAAAGAAATGATGACAGGAAGCGCCGGCCCCACTGTGGCATCATCAGGCCGGCTTCGGTGGGTCTTCCTGGACGGCAGGCATTTCGCGGGCCGCTTCGATCGATTGCTGAATCTCTTTCTGCGCCGCATCCATTTCAGCCTGAATGGTTCGCATTTCAGGATCGACCGAGTTCCTCACATCGGCCACCGCCTGCTTGAACGTTCGCAGCGCGTCTCCAAGTCCCTCTCCCAGATGCTGCATATCGGCCGGCGAGACCCCGTCACCGGACTGCCCGGCCTTGGACTTCAAGGCCGCCTGCTGCGCCTGAACACGCGCCACGGCATCCTTGTTCACGATCGCTGACGGCCGTTTCGCTTGTGGCTTCGATTGCGCGGCGGGAGGGAGAGGGGGATATTGGCCCCGCATGATCGGTGTCGGAGCCGCCGCCCGCTCTTCCATCGTTGGCGGGGCCTGTCCGGCGGTGCTCGCGGCTGGAGCCGAGGCTCGCGAGCGTGGGGGCTGAGGCGCCTGAGGTCCCATGTTATACAGCGAAGCGGCCGTCGTCCCCGGGGTCATTTCCGGTCCAGGGGTATAGGGCGACGTCGGTGTCGGAGCGGCCGGAGGAGCAGTCGATGGAGCGGCGGCGGTGGCCGCATTGGCTTGTTGCACCGGGGCTGGCGAAGGGGACGAGGTCTCTGGCTGGATGGCCTCGGGAGGAGGAATGTCATGCACTTCCTTCTTGAACCCCTTTAGTGCCTTGCCGACTCCTTCTCCTATTTGGGGCAGTTTTCCCGCGCCGAAGATAATGAGCACGATGACCAGAATGATGATGAGCTCTGAAATGCCCATTGTCCCGAACATAATCTAAATCCTTTGTGAAGAAGAGCCTTTGAGCTCGTCCCGGGCGGCGCTCAAGGCCAGCATTCACTTTATAGACCTGTTCACAGCACTGTCAAGGAATGGATGGCCCAGAAGGGGCTACAGCAAAGGGCGAAGTTCGCTCTGAAGTGGCAATCCGAACACGAGCGCGTCGCGCTCCGTCAGGAAGACGTCCAGCTCGCTTCGAATGCCGAATTCTCCCTGGAGATAGATACCGGGTTCGATGGAAAAGCAGGTACGAGGCATGAGACGTCTCGTGTCTTGCGTTTCGAGTCCGTCGATATTGGCTCCGTTGCCGTGGACCTCTTCGCCAATCGAGTGGCCGGTCCGATGGACGAACTGAGCACCGTAGCCGGCCGCCTCGATCACGCGGCGGCAGGCTGCATCAACTTCGTAGCCGAAGGGGCGCTGCCCGGCTTGCATTTGGGCGCGAACGAATTCGAGAGCGGCCTCACGACCCTGCCTCACGATGCCGAACACCGTGCGATGCTTCTCGGGCACTGTCGCACCGGCATAGGCGGTCCAGGTGATGTCGGCATACACCGAACCGGCGGCACCCTGTTTCGCCCAGAGATCAATCAGCACCAAATCGCCCCGTGTGATCGTCGAAGAATTCGTCGCCGCTGGAGCGTAATGTGGATCCGCGCTGTGCTCGTTCACGGCGGCGATCGGAGCGCTGGATGTGATCATACCGGCATCGCCAATGCGTGACAGAATGAATTGTTGCAATCCGTACTCCGTCAGACTCTGATTTTTGGCGACAGCTTCGCGGACGTGATCGAACGCTTCATCGACGATGCGTCTGAGCGCGGCGGCGGCATATTGATGCGAGTCCAACTGCCGATCGGTCCACCGCGCTTCGAACAGCTGGATCAGATCCCCCGAGCTCATCACTTCCACGCCAAAGCTCCTTACCAATTCCATGGTGCCGGCATCGACACGGGAGACATACGGCACGGCGTTCATCGGCGAGTACTGCATGGCGATGCGACGGCTCCCAGTCAAGAGACGTCCCAGAAGTTCCTGTTGTTGGTCCCAGGAAACGTAGGCGTTCGAATGGCCGGGGAGCAGATCCAGCACGTGAGGTTCGATACGATGCAGCAATTTTTGCGGAGACGCGTGAGCAGGAATCCAATAATACCAGCGCCTGGTCACATGCATTAGCGGATCGAGCAGGAGCACGCGATATGCGAGAGGATCGCTGCCTCGGAAATCGTAAAACAGCCAGCCGTCGAGCGCGTGCTCGCGCAGAACCCGTTGAATCTCGAGTATTCTCGTTTCATGTGCCGCACTGTGCATGAACGGCATCTTATCGTCGCCGTTCCCGGTGGTCAACGAACCGCAGGCGCCAAGACACCTCCTGCGTGGTAGAATGCCTGCCATGACGATAGACTCTGCGTCCGATCTGTCGCAGTTCCGTGTGACACTGTTCGTGGGGCCTCAGCAGGTGCAGGGGAAACCCTTCACTCACTCGACGGTCTATAACGTAAAGAAGCGCAGCTGGAAGGGCGGGATCCAGGTGGCGGTGGAATTGAACCAGATACAGGTGAACCAACTCAGCGACGCCGTCGGCTTCTCGCAATGGCTGCAAACGGCTCTTACCATGGCTCCCACGGAGGAGTGTGCCATCTCTCATGAGCGGGCACAGGAACTGCTGGTACAAGCCCTGTCATGGTGCAAGCTGGATCTGTTGTTGCAATCCGGCATCACTCAGCAGAACCAATGTCTCACCGCCGACACATTCGTTGCCGAATTGAACGGAATTGCCCCGAAAAAACGGGACTTCATCTTCTCCCATATCGCGTCAGAACTCGATCTTCTCCCACATAAGCCACGCTGTTAAGTATCCCATCCCGGTTCGTGGTAGGGGGTTTGCAAGCACGGTCGAATTTGTTATAACGCCACATCGCGCTGCGTCCGTGCGGCATACCGTGCATGGCACAGCCCGGCTCATTTTGTAGAAGGAGGACCCTCCGTGAAATTACACCTGCTTACATCGACGGGTTTTGCAGCGGCTTCCCGACTCGTCGCCATCAGCCTTGTTGTCGCTCTCTGCACCGTGCTGACGGGGCCCTCGGCTTGGAGCCAGGAGCCTGTCGCGCCCGCCTCGAGCGACAGCGCGGAAGGCGGAAGCGCATCCAGCGCGGGCATGGGCGCCGCAGCCGGCTTGTCGACATTGCTCTATCTTCCCTTGAAGGCCGCCTTTGCGATCGGCGGAGGCGTCGTCGGTGGTTTAGCCTATGCGTTCTCAGGTGGGAACGAGACCGCCGCGAAGAGTATTTGGACGACCAGCATGTATGGCACGTACATCATCACGCCCGATCACCTGCGCGGAGATCGGCCCATTCGATTTCTCGGCGTCTCTGAACCCGATACCTCGGCTACGGCTATCGCCCCCCTGGAGCCTGCGCCCACGGAACCCGTTCGCTGAACGATGAAACCGCTCATCGGCGTGACGCCAGACTTCAACGCCGGTGACCGAAAAGAGTGGGGCGGGCGAGAACCCACCTACTTTCTGCGCGCACGGTATATCCGCGCGATCGAAGACCTGGGTGGTATCCCTCTCGTGCTTCCGCTGGCGGCGGATCTGGCTGCTCGTCGCCGGCTGCTGACCTCCATTGATGGCCTCCTACTGACCGGCAGCGGTCCAGATCTCGCGCCGGAGCTCTACGGCGAACGACAGCGGTACAAGTTTCGCGTGATGAGCCAGCGCCGCGCCACCTTCGAGCTCGAGATGGCACAGTTGGCCAGGATGGCTGATCTGCCACTGTTGGGCATCTGCGGAGGGATGCAGGCACTCAACGTGGCGTTCGGCGGCAGCTTGTATCAAGACATCGGATCGCAGCGGCCTCATCCGCTTCAACACCGCCAATCGACTCCGGCGACGCGGCTCAGTCATCCGGTGAAGATCACTCCGAAAAGCCTCCTGCATCGGATCGTCAAGACCGGGACCATGCGCGTCAACAGCTCCCATCATCAATCGGTCAAGGATGTCGCCCCATCGCTCCAGGCCAGTGCACGGGCACCGGATGGCGTCATCGAAGCCATTGAATCCTCCGCCCAGCGGTTCCTGCTCGGCATCCAATGGCACCCGGAATTTCTCTTCGACCGTCACCATCGCCATCGCCGGCTGTTCGAGGCCTTCCTTGAAGCAGCACAGCGCCGAAGACGCTAATGTCGCCCGCGTTCAAGGCATACGTTAAGCCGCCTGCTATACTTGAGACGATATGGACCGTGACAATGCCCTCAGCCGGCCATCCCTGGCCCCACCCGCTGTCGTTCGAGGTTCGGTGATCACCCATCTGTTTCGAACAAAGTCGATCGAACAGATTCTTGCGGACGCCGACCACCCGACCCATCGGCTCAAAAAATCGCTGACGGCCTGGGATCTGACCTGCCTCGGTATCGGCGCCATCATCGGGACAGGAATTTTTGTGTTGATCGGAACCGCCATTGTCGGTGATTCCCATCGGCCCGGCGCCGGTCCCGGCATCGTCCTCTCGTTCATCTTGTCGGGATTGACCTGTGCGCTCGCCGCACTCTGCTATGCAGAAATGTCGGCAATGATCCCGGCCGCCGGCAGCGCCTATACCTTTTCCTATGCCACGCTTGGCGAACTGCTAGCCTGGCTGACCGGCTGGAATCTCATTCTCGAGTATGGAGTCGCCTGTGTAGCGGTGGCGATCGGCTGGTCCGGCTATTTCAACAATCTGTTGCAGTTGGCGGGCATCGAGCTACCGGTCTGGGCGACGAGGGCACCCGGAGGCCCGGAGGGAGGTATCGCCAACATTCCGGCGGCGCTGATTGTGCTTCTCGTGACCGTCATTCTCGTCGTCGGCATCAAAGAAAGCGCGCGGGCGACCGGTGTGGTCGTACTGATCAAGCTTGCCGTGATCCTGTTTTTCATCGCGATCGGGAGTACATCGATTGAGCCCGCCAATTGGACGCCATTCATGCCGCAGGGGTTTGCGGGGGTCGGCGCAGCGGCAGCCATCGTGTTCTTTGCCTATATTGGCTTTGACGCCGTATCGACCGCCGCCGAGGAGGCCAAGAA
>JAICVE010000491.1 GCA_025935475.1 Nitrospira sp.
CAGTTGAACGTCTGAGAGAAATCGGCATCCCGGTAGAGGTGGTGGTGGCGAGGGGTGACGCGCGCTTTCTCATCCCGTTTTACGCGCGCAAGTGGTCCTCCGACCTAATCTTCGTACGCGCGCATGTTCGAAAGAACCTGGAGCATTGGATGCTGGGCAGCGTTGCCAGAGCAGTCGTCACGTCCGCCCCTTGCACTGTTCAGATTGTGCGTGACGCAAAAGAAGATCGGCCACATACTCTGAATAGCCCGAGGAAGGTGCTGTTCGCCACCGATGGATCAGAGACGTCGGCCCAGGCAGCACGCGCTGTCACTAGCCGGCCGTGGCCCGAAGGAAGCGAGTTCCGAGTCATAAGCGTTGAAGAGCCATGGGCGATCAAATTATCCAGAGCAAGACCCGAAGATGAGGCTCAGGAGGCAGTCAGCAGCGCCAAACAGGTGCTGGAATACGCGGGATTGAAGGCTACCGGCGAGGTACTCTCCGGCAAACCGAAGGAGGCTATTTTAGAGGAGGCGCAAAAATGGGCCGCCGACCTGATCGTCGTCGGCTCACACGGACGGCGAGGTTTCAAGCGATTCCTTTTGGGGAGTGTCTCTGAAGCGGTTGCGATGAACGCGCATTGCTCTGTAGTTGTCGTGCGAGGTTCACGCAAGACTGACACTTGATCGATCTCTATGCCTTACGGATAGCGCACCACGGCTGGTCCAGTCTCCGGCAGTGGAATAAACTGCGTCTCTTCCGGAACGGGCGCGAACCGGCCCTCGCGCCAGTCTTCCTTAGCCTGCTCGATGCGCTCGCGCGAACTCGACACGAAATTCCACCAGATATGGCGTTTCCCGTCCAAAGGCTCACCGCCCAGGAGCATCAAGCGGGCCGGGGCGGACGATCCTGTGCTTAGGACGATCTCCTCTCCCGGCTTGAAGATTAATAGTTGACCGGGTTCGAATGTTAAACCCTCAGGGATAATATCGACTGAGCCTTCGACCACGTAGGCTGCCCGCTGTTCGTGTTCGACGGGAACGGGGAGGCGTGCGCCGTTCTTCAGTGCGACGTCTGCATAGAACATGTCTGAGAATGTCTGAACAGGTGAGCGAGCGCCGTATAGCGAGCCGCAGATGATGCGCACGTGCTTGCCGTCGCCCTCAATGATCGATAGTTCATCGGCCCCGTGATGTACGAATGCCGGTTCGATCTCCTCGTGCCGGGTAGGGAAAGCGACCCACGACTGGATGCCGAAGAGTTCCGAACGCGCCAGTCGCATCTCTTTCGGCGTGCGCTCCGAGTGTGCGATACCGCGTCCCGCAGTCATCCAGTTTACTTCTCCGGGGATGATACGTTGGACCACGCCCAGGCTATCACGGTGCAGTAATTCACCTTTAAAAAGATAGGTAACAGTGGCAAGCCCGATGTGCGGGTGCGGCGCCACGTCCAACCCGTGGCCCGCCGTCAAAATCTCCGGCCCCATCTGGTCCAGGAAGATGAAAGGTCCGACCATTCGCCTTCGGCTCGAAGGGAGCACACGCCTGACCTTAAAGCCTTCCACAAGCTCGCGCGCCCGCGTTTCGATCACTGTTTCGACGACGGTGGTCGGGCCGTCACGTAACTTACCCGCAACGTCTGAGTTCATGTTTCAACGCACCTCTCTCGCAAAGAACGATCCCTGGTTGACTCAAATTGCGGAGCAGACGGCGTCGGTTTCCTCGGCTACCTCTGGTTCGCTTTCTTCGTCGCGTCGCGGATACAGAATGATCGTTCCCAACACCGCCGCAATCACTGAGGCAATGAAGATTGCGATTTTGGCGGCGGCATAATCGGCCGCGCCGGGGAATGCGAGCCCGGCGATAAATAAAGACATCGTGAATCCAATTCCCCCGAGGGCGCCGGCGCCGATTAACTGACGCCACGAGTAAGCCTGGGGTTTTACCGCGAGGCCGCTGCGTACTGCGAGCCACGACGCTGGCACGATGCCGGTC
>JAICVE010000455.1 GCA_025935475.1 Nitrospira sp.
CGTCGTCCCGAACAATGTGATCCAAGGCAGCCGGCATGAAGCGACGATCTATGAACGTCCACCGGCCGTGGTGTTTGCGGCAGGCACGATCTATTTCAACCAACATTTGCGCACGAAGCCGGCAGTGGCGCAGATTCTTAAGAACGTGCTCACGCGAGCCGGTGCAAGCGCCTATCTCCCATGAAACGATGTATAAATGATACGAGAGAGTAAGGCGAAGGAACCTGCTTGCACCCTGGACTAGGCCGCCCGTGGCGTCTCTTCGGAACCGGTCTTCGTTGAAATCGCCCAGGCTTCGGCTTGTTGTTGATAGCAGATCGGACAGTAGGTGTGGCTGAAGCGGACGTCAACCGGCCGGAGGTGCTGTTGCTCGAGAAAGGTCGACATCGGCATCCATTGGGAAGGCGTCGAGCCGGTCGGGGCGACATGCTTGCAAACACAGCACACAGTCAATATTGGAACGGTCGCCATGGGAACACCTCCTCGAACGGCGCTCACTGTAGAGACCTTTGCGAGGGCGTCCAACTAGGCGCTTCCCTAGGTGCCAATGATGCGAATCCTGTGACAGAGTGACACGTGGGAGAGACTGACAACGGTTGACGCGGATAACTCGGCGAGATCTCGAGAGGTTATCGAGGTGGCTCAAGAACCGCAACGAAAGGAGTTCAGTGTGATCGCTCGCACTTCGGCATCGGTCATGCCGCCTCCGCGGACGGGCCGCCTAGAGGCTCGAAATACTGAGCCAGTCCCATCGCTCGTCTCTTGTCGCTTGCTCCTGGCCGACGATCACGTCCTGTTGCGACAAGGAGTCAAGGCGCTGATCGAGACATACGGGGTGACCGTGGTCGGCGAGGCGGGCGACGGCCGGGAAGCGGTCCGCCTGGCCGAGGATACCCAACCCGATGTGGCGGTCATCGACGTCATGATGCCATTATTGAACGGCTTGGACGTCGTCCGCGAAATCCGGCGGGTCTCACCCGGTACAAAATCACTGCTGCTCACCATGCACACGGATGATGCCTTCGTGCTCGAGGCAATGAAGGTCGGTGTCAAAGGATATTTGCTCAAGTCCCAACCGGTGACAGACGTCGCGCATGCCATTCGCGACGTCTCGAACGGATCGTTCTATCTCAGTCCGGGTATTTCCCAGACGGTGATTCAAGCCTTTCTTGCCAAGAGCGACATCCCCGTAGATCCCTTAACGATCAGGGAACGCGAAGTGTTACAGCTGGTCGCCCAGGGCATGACAACGAAGAAAGTCGCGGGATTGTTGGGGGTGAGCGTGAAGACGGCGGAATCGCATCGGCATCGGATCATGGACAAGCTAGACCTTCATGACACCGCCAGTCTCGTGCGATATTCCATTCGCCGTCGCTTGATCGAACCCTAACACCTTAAAACATCTCAGGCCGCCATGGCAAAAATCCTCGTGGTCGAAGACATGGACAGCGTCGTCGACCTCCTCCGTACGCTGCTACTACGCGAGGGGTTTGAGGTGGCCGTGGCTCAGGATGGGCCGGACGCGCTGGAAGCTGTGCGCCGCGAGAAGCCGGATCTGATGCTGCTCGATCTGATTCTGCCCGGACTGGACGGCTTGGAGGTGCTGCGGCGCGTCCGCCAGGATCCAATCACTGCGCACCTGCCCATCATCGTGCTCAGCGGAAAGGATGAAGAACGCGACAAGGTGATCGGTCTGGAAATCGGCGCCGATGACTATATGACGAAGCCGTTTCAAGCCAACGAGTTGATTGCCAGGGTCAAGGGGCGGCTCCGGCGATCGGCCCCCACCGACCCCGCGCGGGTGCTGAAAGTCGGCTCATTGGAGATGGAACTCGACCGCTACCAGGTGACGCTCCGCGGGAAACCGATTCACTTGACCTCCAAGGAGTTCAGCTTGCTCCGCGCACTGCTGATGACGAACGGGCGGGTTTTGAGCCGGGACGCGCTGTTCGAATCGGTGTGGGGAGCCAGTAAGGACGCAGACCTGCAGTCGCGGACCATCGACGTGCACATACGCAGTCTGCGAAACAAGCTGGGCGCCGAAGGCCGCCGCATTTTTACTGTGCGCAATGTCGGATACCGGCTCGATCCTGCTCTTCCTGAGCCGTAGACTTCCCGCCTATTGCCGAGTGGACCCCGGATCGTTTCATCGCGGACACTGAAACCATCTCCTGCACGTCCTGGATCGACGCCTCAGGGTGCGGCCTCATCTCGCGCCCGCCGGGATAATCGGTGCGGTTGACATAGCCGGCCGACCCTTCGAAGGAAATGACTCGTCCCGGAACGCCAACCACCACCGCATAATCCGGCACGTCATCCGTCACGACGCAGTTCGCGCCGATCGCCACATGATCGCCCACCTGAACCGCCCCCACGATCTTCGCTCCCGGTCCGATGTAGACATTGCAGCCGATCACGGGCGTTCCCTTGCGCC
>JAICVE010000479.1 GCA_025935475.1 Nitrospira sp.
AGGAGTGCACGTACGTTGGTAAATGTGGGCTGACAGGTTCAAAAACGGGATTTCCCGAGCCACAAAAGAAAAGGGCCGCGATGGCTCGCGGCCCGATGGGGACGTAAACAGTTATTCCTGGAAACCGAAATTCAACTTGATGCCGGCGACCTCGACGACATCGCCTTCGTGCAGTTCGCGCTGTCCGGCGATCTCCTGGCCGTTGATGCGGACTTTGATCTTCGCTTCCGAGGCCGCAATGAAGTACTTGTTGTCGCGCTTGTTGACCAAAGCGGCCATGTTCGGCGCGAAAAAGCCCTTCAACTTGATGGACGCCATGTCGGACTTGCCGATCACGCACATCTTGCCGAGGACGTAGGACGAAGCATCCGTCTTGCCATCCAGCACGCTGAACATGCCGATGCGCTCCTTCGGAGGCGCGGGCGGCTCGACGTGCGCGGGCGGCGGCGGTGCGGCAGGCGATTCGTGACCCGCCGGTGCGGGTGGCGGCGTACCGGTGCGGGCAGCAGCGGCCATCGCCAGCAGCTCTTTGGCTTTCTTCGTGTCGAGTACCATGGTGGCCTGCATCTGTGGCACGGCCGGACCGTTGTGTTCGGCCGCCGGTCCACCGGGAGCGCCTTCGTGCCACTCGTCCTTGAAGCTGAGCGTGTGCTTGCCGACGAGGACTTCGTCACCGTCTTTGAGCTCCGCCTTCGAGACGCGGTGCTTGTTGACATAAGTCCCATTCAGGGAATTGTTGTCCTCAATGACGAACTTTTCGCCATCCCAATAGATCTTGGCGTGGTGACCTGACACGGCAAGATTGTCGATGTGAATGGTGTTGTCCGGCAGGCGGCCGACAGTGACCACCCCTTGGGACAACGGCACCTCTTTCAGCACCGATTGCTCGAATTTCAGAATGATCTTTGCCACTTCGGTCTACCTCCAAACAAGCGTTTGTACCAGGGCCGATCGACGACCCGTAAGATGACGCAGGTGATGTTGTCATCGCCGCCGTGCGCCTTGGCAGCGTCGATGAGGTCCTGGCACGCCTGGTCGATGGTGGACGCTTCCATGACAATGCCCAGCATCCAGTCGTCTTTCACGTGCTTGGAGAGCCCGTCAGAACAGAGAACGTACATGTCGCCTGGCAACGCGACCATATCTTCGACATCCGGCTCGACGGTATCTTCCGAGCCGAGCGCGCGGATGATGATGTTCTGCATCTCCGATTTCTCGGCCTGCTCGCGCGTGATGAGACCGCGGCGCACCTGCTCCATGACGAGCGAATGATCTTCGGTGAGCTGCTGGATCTCGCCGCCGCGGATGAGATAGATGCGGTTGTCGCCCACGTGCGCGATGCTCAGAAAATTGCCTTCCGCAGCCACCGCGACGATGGTCGACCCCATGCCGCGCTGCGTCATGCTCTTGCTGCCCTTGTCGTAAATCGCGGCGTTGGCCATATGGATCGACTGCGCGAGCGCTTTGCCGCGCTGGCTCAGATTGCCGTCGATCGCGTCATTGAAGACGGAGCCGGGACGGCCGTAGCCGAAATCCTTGAAATAGTTGAGAACCGTCTCGACGCCGAGCTGGCTGGCGACCTCACCGGCCGCGGCGCCGCCCATGCCATCGCAGACGATGAAGACGCCAGTACGCGCGTCGTAGCCGAAGTTATCTTCGTTGTTCTTACGGACGCAGCCTACGTCTGTCTTCCCTGTGACTTCGACGGTCAGTGCCATCTAGGTGAGTTCGTCCTGGTCTTTGAGTCCCGGAAAGTCAGCGTGCAGACGCGCGCATGCGTCCCGGTGGTACCCGAGGGAGATGCAGGATTGTACGTTCACTTTTTCGCCAAAGGCAAGGAGATTCAGCGGGTTAGCACCCGAAAAAGCACCTATGCAAGATGGTGCGCCTTACGCGGGACCGCGGGGATTCGGCTTAGAAAAAAAGGGGCAGCCATGTGGCTGCCCCTGAACTCCCAATGGGAGCTGCTTTAGAAGATCACCTTCAGAGCGAGCTGCATCGTGCGCGGGTTCGCCGAGAACTGACCGGAACGGGCGTCGAAGATGCCAAAGTTCACGTTGCCAGGCTGGATGATCGAGCGCGAAACAGACGCGGTACCCGCTGGGAGAACATCGCTGATGCGGCCGGCGATGTACT
>JAICVE010000217.1 GCA_025935475.1 Nitrospira sp.
AGATGGACGCGGTTGCGCTCCCCACCGGACAGGTCCTTCACCTTCTTTTGTTGATCCGCGCCGGCGAAATTGAAGCGGGCGCAATAGCCGCGGGCATTGACCTCAACCTTGCCGAGCTTCACCGTCTCCTGCCCCTCGGAAATCACTTCATAGACGGTCTTGTTGCCGTCGAGGCTGCGGTCCTGATCCACGTAGCCGAGCTTCACGGTTTCGCCGATCTTGATTGAGCCGGAATCAGGCTTGTCTTTCCCGATGATCATTTTGAAGAGCGTCGTCTTCCCCGCACCGTTCGGACCGATGACACCGACAATCCCGCCCTTGGGCAGGTCGAAGCTGATGCTTTCATACAGGAGCTTGTCGCCAAACCCCTTGGTCACGCCGTTGGCCTGCACGACGACATCGCCCAGACGCGGCCCCGGCGGAATGTAGATCTCCAGATCATCGGTGCGTTGCTCCTGTTTTTGATTGACCAGCTCCTCGTAGCGGTTCAGCCTGGCTCTTCCCTTCGACTGGCGCGCCTTCGGCGACATCCGGATCCATTCCAACTCGTGCTCCAGCGTTTTCTTGCGTTTGGATTCCGCCTTTTCTTCCTGGGCCAGCCGTTCCTGCTTTTGTTCCAACCACGACGAATAGTTGCCCTGAAAGGGAATGCCATGGCCACGGTCGAGCTCGAGGATCCAGCCGGCGACGTTGTCGAGAAAATATCGATCGTGCGTCACAGCGATCACAGTGCCGTTGTACTGTTGGAGGTGCTGCTCGAGCCACTGGACGGATTCTGCGTCCAGATGGTTTGTGGGCTCATCGAGGAGCAGGATGTCCGGTTCCTGGATCATCAGCCGGCACAAGGCGACGCGTCGTTTCTCGCCGCCGGAGAGCGTGCCGATGGTTTGATCTGCGGGAGGACAGCGAAGCGCGTCCATGGCGATGTCGAGATGGTTCTCCAGTTCCCACCCGTTCGCCGCTTCGATCTTCTCCTGGAGCTGCGCCTGCTTATCGAGCAGCTTCTCCATTTCGTCCGGTGATGATTCGCCGATCTTGTTGCTCACCGCTTCGTATTCTTTGAGCAACGCCACCAGCTCCTTCTTCCCTTCTTCCACCACCTCTTTCACGGTCTTGTTGGGATCGAGTTCCGGCTCCTGCTCGAGCAAGCCGACGCTGTAGCCCTTGGACCGAGAAATTTCTCCGGTGAAATTCTGATCGACGCCCGCGATGATTTTCAGGAGACTGCTCTTGCCGGATCCATTCAATCCAAGCACGCCGATCTTGGCTCCATAGTAGAACCCGAGATAGATCTCGCGCAGCACCTGCTTCTTCGGCGGATACACTTTGCCGACGTTCACCAAAGAGAAAATGACTTGTTTATCGTTCGTGGCCATGAGAGTCGTGGCTCCTTCGTTGATCGTGTCGTGGCAAAGCAGGCACCTTACCAGACGTTTGCGCTGCCGCACAATCCTTCGGCTGCCACACAGAGTGCACCTGACCGACGGCAGCCTTTTGTGGTACATGAGAGGCCGTTCATCAGTACCCCGGAGAGCCGTCATGTCCAGCCAGCCGAGGCGCGTCAAGATCTGGTATCAGAGTTTTGTTGATCCTGATCAGCAATCCGCATACTGCAAGACCCTCGCGAAAGCGCTGAATCGCATGGCAGGAAAGGATGTCGGATTTGACGTGCATGGCATTGTGCCGCCAGATCTCGAACTGCATCGTCTCACAGAATTTCGCTGTGCGCGGCAGGTCATCCGCCATGCCGTCGAGGCCCAGGGGAAAGGGTATGACGCGTTTGCCATCGGCCATTTTCAAGATGGCGGTCTCTACGAAGCGCGATCGACGGTGGACATCCCGGTGTTGGGTTTAGGCGAAGCGGCCATGCTGTATGCCTGCACGCTCGGACAGAAAATCGGGCTGGTCACGATTCATCCCGTGTTCATCCCGATGCATGAGGAGCAGATTCAGCGCTATGGCCTCTCGCGCCGCGTGGTGGCCGTGAAGGCGATCGAGACGGATCCCGCCCTGCTGGTACGCGCGTTCACCGAACGAAAGACGTTCGAAACGGTCTTGCATCAATTCCGCAAGCAAGTCGAGCCGTTGGTGAAGGGTGGGATTGAAGTGATCATACCGGCAGGGGGACTTCCCTCTCTCTTGTTCTCACGACTAAAACACTTTACGGTCGGCAAGGCTCTTGTCCTGAATTGCATCGCCGTGCTGGCCAAGATGACGGAAACGGCGGTGGCGTTGAACCGTTTCAACGGCACTGCGGCCAGCCGGGTGGCGACGTTTCAGAAACCGTCAGCCAAAGCCTTGCGAGAATTCTTAGACACCTGAAATAGCGCTCCATTTCTCAGGCAACAGTCTGGTCTCAGGCAACAGCGTGGCTAGATGCCCAACTCTTCGGACAGCCGGAGCTCCGATTCATCCACGATTTCTTCCAGACAGCTGAAGCAGGGAAAGGGGAGACGGTCGACCGGAAGGGCGCAGACTTCACCAACGGCCGTGCTTGGTTCAAGCGCCGGCCCGCCACATTCCTTGTGTATCAGCGTGAGCATGTCGGCCCTCAGACCATCGGCTCAAGAAGGAGCCGGCGCAACTGTTCCATGTGCTCGGGACCATTCAAGCGATGATCCCCGGATACGAGGTGGAGCTCGACCGGATAGGAAGGGTCGCGACGGCGTACGAGTTCCACAAATTCACGGCTGCCTTCGGGAGCAATCACGGTGTCGCCGGACCCGTGCAAGATCGATGTCCGCACCCGTCGGAGTCGATCGAAGCTCGACGTCCAACACGCTTCGCTTTCTTCCACCCATTTCCAGGACAACGGCCACTCTCTGTGGAGCGGATCATCGTCCCACGGCATCCATCCCGCGCTGTGCCAATCATGCCGTCGTTCGGGCGAGATGGTCTTCGCGCGCACACCCATCATGTTGAAGGCCGGCGCGATGAAGATCAGCCGCTCGACCTCGTCGCGCTCCTGTGCCACCAACCACGCGATCCACCCGCCCAATGAATTTCCGACGATGGTAAGCCGATCCGATGTGCTCAGCAACATCGAGATCACGGACCGGGCATCAGCGATCCAATCTGAGAGCGTGTAGTCGGTAAACTTTCCCTCGGAATCCCCGAATCCACGAACATCGTAGCAGCAAAAGCCCCAGCCTTGTTCTGCGCACCATTGGGCCAGCGCCTTGCTCTTGTTCCCCCAGCGCTTCGAGAGAAACCCGGTGATGAAAAGAATCTGACGGCCGCTGCCGTCGGCTCGATCGCCTCGTATCATCTTGCCGTCCGTCCCTGATAATTCAAAGGGGCGGAGCGTCATGTGTTGGCCAGCACCTTCGTGACGAAGTCGCTCAGCCGCGTCAGGACCGTTTCGGGAATCTCATGGCCTCCATGAAAACTGTGCCACTGCACCTTCAATCCCGCTGAAGTGAGCTCATCGCGGAGCCGCTCCGCCATCACATAGGGGAGAATGGGATCCAGCATTCCGTGGCTTTGGAAGACGGGCAGGCCCGCCCGCTTGCCGACGGAAGGCCGCCAATCCTGCTTGGCGAGCAGCGATCCTGAAAGTTGAATCAATCCCGCTAACGGGAAGGCGGTACGCATGACGAAATCGCAAGTCAGCATCGCACCCTGCGAAAATCCGCCGATGATCGTGTTTCGAGGATCTACCGGCAGCGTGTGCGGCAAATCGGTCAGGAATGTCTCGAGTGCTTGCCGCGCTTGAAGAAGTCCGGTCGGCACCTCCGAAGACAAGTCACGGACGCGTCCTGCCCGGCGATCCACTTCAAGACGGGCCATGTCAATGAGCCACCAGGCGCGGGAATCGCCATAGCCTATCTCGAGACGCAAGAAGCCTTCGGGGAAGATCCAGCGCGTCCTTGCCGGACCGCTCACCACGTCCGCGAGCGGGAGCAAATCGTCTCCCGGTGCCCCATACCCGTGCAACATGATGACGAGAGGACCATTGCCGCCTCCGTGGCCGTCCGTCCCCCCGGTCACTCTTACTTTTAAGCCTCCGACCTCACCCAGCCGCATGAAGCATGTTACCGCATGTAGAGATACTGGAGCAGCGCGACGAGTCCGTACAGCGACGACTCGATGACCGGCTGTTGGTAGAGGGGAACAAATGCCCCTTGCTCGTGGGCTTCCACTCTATCGATAATAAATTGAACCTGCTTCATTCGGAGGTCGTGGTCTTTGCCGCTGCCCAAGACTTGCACCATCTTCCGGCTGAGGCCATCCAGCATTGCGGCCTTCGCTTGACTCGCCGCCTGATACAGTAAATATGCAGCCAGCAATGCCAGCAGCACATTCAAGGCCCATGACAGCAGCAAGAGCGTGGGATAATTCCAGATGTCGAAGTAATCATTCCGGCCGGCGATCAAGATGATCAAGGCAATAAATGGATACCGGATCAATCGATTGATCACTGTTGTCCGCTGTCCGATTAAGTCTACGACGGCCAAATGCTTGAGCTTCTCGAATTCGGCTTTCTGCGTCTCACTCAAGCCATAATCGACAAGATATTGTTCCTGTACCTGTTGTGACCAACCGCCTGTCGAAGCGGTTACCCACGCGATCCAGCGGCGACATGACATCACCGCGTCGAACACTGCAAGATTGAGAAAGACGACGAGAGCCGTGCTGCTCACGGTCATGATCCAGTCCACTGTACAGCTCAGTTGACCGCGACATGGATGGATGTAGTCCTCGTCCAAGACATAGGAGCCCATTAGCCACATCGTCCCGATATAGAGCACGAACAACAGAATCGTTCGCGTCATCCATTGTGCCGGTTGGCTGGCCTCGCGATACCACGACCAGGCTTGATCGACCGTCGTCGCGGTCATGGTCGCGGCCGGATGATAGACCCGCTTAAGGTTGGTCCACACGCTGGGCAGTGAAAAACGCTGAAACCCGGACTCATCTTGGAACAACAAATCATCTGTAATGAGGTCGCCGTTCTTGATCAGATCACGCGATCCTTTTGCGAGCAAGGTCAGGCAGAGCACGACAACGAAGAGACGAATCAATTCGCCCGGCCAGACACTGACCCCGGCAGTCAACGAGAATGGTTCTCCTTCATCATGACCTGCAAGCAAAGCAGAGGTTCCGCCGAGCCACATAAAGGCGGAGACTGCGGCGAACAGCACAACCCCCATGACAGCCAAAAATCGGGTATGCCGCGAAACCCAGAGCCACATACGCTGATTGCTCCACGTGATGACCGTCCCGACGAACAGTGCGACGAGCAAGACGACCGCCACGGCGGTGTTATTGAATCCAATGCCCTGTTTGAGCTGTCCCAGCTCTTCCGTATGGTCGAGATCGGACCGCAACGGATGAATCGTGCGCACGCCTTCCTTGTCGACCACACTCACATCGACCGCGCCCTCTCGTCCCACCTCGAAGAGCCGAGGATGAGAACCGGCGTCGTACAGTCGGTCCTCCGGCGTCAGCGCGATGTGATAGCTGGTCGTGCAGGGC
>JAICVE010000085.1 GCA_025935475.1 Nitrospira sp.
CATCAGTTCATTCCGCATACGGACCGGCTCGACTACGTGTGTGCCATGTACAACAACTTCGCCTACTGCCGTGCGGTTGAAAAGCTCATGAACATCACGGTGCCGGATCGCGCCGAATACCTGCGCACCATCGTCGCCGAAGTGCAGCGGATCATCGGCCATCAGTTTTGGCTGGGAACCCAGGCGCTCGACATCGGCGCGATGACGGTCTTTTTCTATTGCTTTCGGGATCGGGAAATTCTTCTGGACTGGTTCGACGAACTGTGCGGCGCACGACTGACGACGAGCTGGTATCGCATCGGGGGAGTGGAGCGCGATTTCACGCCTTCATTGCTTGCCACGCTCAAACAATTTCTGGACTATTTCCCTCCGAAGATCGACGAGTACGTCGTGTTCCTCGAGAAAAACCGGATCTGGCTCGCCCGTACCAAAGGCGTGGCGGTGATTTCCGCCGAGGACGCCGTGAGTTTCGGACTGAGCGGACCGACGCTTCGGGGTTCAGGAGTGGACTACGACTTACGGAAGGCGGAACCCTACTCGGCCTATTCGAAGTGCGAATTCAGTGTTCCGCTTGGGAAGAATGGGGATACGTACGACCGGTACTGGATCCGTGTCATGGAGCTCTACGAGAGCGTCAAGATCATCAAGCAGTGCCTCGAACAGATTCAGGACGGCCCGATCATGGCCGACGTGCCCAGCGTGACTCTGCCTCCGAAGGAACGTGTCTTCACGAATCTGGAGTCCATGATTCAGCAGTTCAAGCTCTTCTCGCAGGGCTTCAATGCCCCGCCGGGAGAAATCTATTGCGGCACCGAAGCGCACAAGGGCGAGCTCGGTTTCTACATCGTCAGCACTGGCGGGGGGAAACCATATCGGCTGAAGATCCGAGCGCCTTCGTTTATTCATATGGGGGCTTTCGACCACATGTCGAGAGGGTACATGATCGCTGACGCGATTACCCTGTTCGGCACCTATGACATCGTGATGGGAGAATGCGACCGGTAGCCGAACACATCATGGAACGCAGTGTTTGAGGATGTATGGGATTGAAACCAGCAACAAATCCGGATGTCGACGCCTCGACAATTGAGTTGAACATCGACGGGAAAACCGTCACAGCCAAGGATGGCGTGTCGCTGTACGACGTGATCTCCAGTACGGGCAAGATCATTCCAGCGATGTGCTACCACTACACCTTCGATCCGTTCGGCTCCTGCGGCATGTGCCTCGTCATGCAAGAGGGCAAGAAGGCGCCGGTGCGTTCGTGCACGGCCAAGGCCACGGCCGGAATGGTCATCCGCACAGAAGGCGACGATCTCTTCCAAGCCCGGAAGAAGGCCGTGGAGAAGCATCTCTCCGTCCATCCCTTGGATTGTCCGGTCTGCGACGCCGATGGCCATTGCGAGCTGCAGGACATGGCCTTTCAGCACGGGGTGACCAATCTGGCCAATGCCAAGCAGAAATTCATCCCCGAGGACACGCGCAGCCTCGTGCTGGATTTCAACATGAACCGTTGTATCGCCTGCGCCGAGTGCATCAACGTGTGCAAGGACGTGCTGATGATTGACGCCCTGCAGTTTATGAAAAAGGGCGGCTTCAACCAGGTCGTGGCGAAGGGCGACCTTCCGCTCGCTTGCGAGTTTTGCGGAGATTGCCTGGCCGTCTGTCCGGTCGGGGCGATCACGAACAAATTCTCGAAATATCTCTACAAGCCCTGGCAGATGAAGAAGACGACGACCACCTGCAACTACTGCGGGGACGGCTGCCAGATGTACGTTGAGACCAAAGACACGGAAGTCATCCGCGTGACGTCACCGCTGTCCTGGAAAAACAAATGGGGCGATCGGGCAGACACGGCCAAAGGCCACGGAGGACTCTGCGTCAAGGGACGGTTCGGGTTCGAATACATTGATTCACCAACCCGCTTGAAGCGACCGTTGGTGCGCAAGGGCAACCAGCTCGTGGAGGTCCCGTGGCTGGAGGCCATGCATGCGGCCGTCGACCGGTTCGCGGACATTCGCAAGAAGCACGGGCCCGATGCCATCGCCGGCCTGATCACGGCACGCTGCACCAATGAAGAGCTCTATCTGTTCCAAAAGCTCATGCGGGTGGCGTTCAGGACAAACAATTTGGACAGCAGTGCCCGCTACGGGCACATGAACTTCGTGCAGGCTTCCAAGCTGGCGCTGGGAATCGGCCGCACAACGAACGATTGGGAAGATCTGACCAAAGCGAAAGCGGTCCTCGTCATCGGCTCGAACTTGACCGAGACCAATCCGCTCACCTCCGTCCGGATCAAGGAGGCGATTCGCGTCTATAAGGCCCAGGTGATGGTCTTTGATTCCGCCGTGACGAATCTCGGCAAGCTGGGTTCCCATCCGTTCCTGATCAAGCCCGGGACGGAAGGGCTCGTCATCGACGGTCTCGTCAAGGCGACCGTTGACCTGGATCTGGTCGACGAGGAGAGCGTCAAAAAACATCCGCAGGCCTTTGCCGCACTCAAATCCGCGGTTGGGTCGATTTCTCTTGAGCAGGTGGCGGCCAAGACCGGCCTGACAGCCGAGCAGTTCAAAGAGGCGGCGTCCATTTTTGCGGAATCGCCCCGCTCCATTATTCTCTGCGCCGAAGGCATCGTGCGACGGCCGAACGGCTACCAGAACGTCTTGAAGTTAGTTGACCTGGCCTGGATCACCGGCAAACTCGGACGACCCGGTTGCGGCGTCAACACCGTGACCGAGGAACCTAACGAGCAGGGTGCAGTGGACATGGGCGTGGCCCCGGAGTTCCTCCCCGGCCTGGCCTCCTTCGACGATCAGACCATGCGCGACAAGCTGGCAAAGGCCTGGGACGCAACGCTGCCCACGGTGGGAAGCGGCGCGCACTTGACCGAAATTCTCAACCGCTGCCGGAGCGGACACATTCGTGCGCTCTATGTCGTGGGGGAGAACCCGTTGGCCACGCTGCCTGCTTCCATGGAAGTGCGGGCCGCATTGGATCGGCTGGAGCTCTTGGTCGTCCAAGATCCGTTCCTCACGGAAACGGGGCAGATGGCTCACATCGTCCTGCCAGCCACGACCTCCGCGGAAAAGGATGGCACTTTTACCAATCTTGAGGGGCGCGTGCTTCGCGTACGGCAGGGAATGGACGCCATCGGGGAAAGCGTGCCCGATTGGCAGATTCTGACCGCCCTGGCCAACGGGATGGGCTGCCAGTGGGAATATGACTCGGCCAACGATATCCAGTCTGAAATCATGAAGTTGCTTCCTGGCTACTACAACCTGGGGCAGCCAAAAAAACTTACTCCGAACGCAGATCACTATCTGTCGAACGGGTATACGGCTTCCGCGGCGGGGCGCTATAAGACGGCCCGGTCCGAGAGCGCTAGGCCCTTTACGCTGCTGATGGGACAACTGCTGTATCACTCCGGGAAACTTTCGACGCTCGCGCCCGGACTGATGAAGATCGCCCCCAATACCGGCCGAATTCGCATGAACGCGGCGGACATGGAGCGGCTGGGTTTGCAGGACGGCGCCATGGTCAAGCTCACGTCTGATCGCGGCTCGCTGCAAATAGGCGTGCAAGTCGACCAGAGCGTGGCGCCTCAGACGTGCTTTTTTCCAGAACACTTCAACGAACCGCCCGTGAAAGATCTCATGTCGGTCCACGTGGATGCGATCACCGGTGTGCCGTCCTTCAAGCGAACCGGCGTGACGATCGAAAAGGTGTAGCACAGCGCCTATGACTGTCCAAACGCTCACAAGAAAATTCCTTCACGCCGCCCTCTTCTACGAGATCTGGGACGCCATGAAAGTGATGTTCAAGCACATGTTCCATAAACCCATCACATTCCAGTACCCACGAGAGCAGCGTACCATCCCCGATACCCACCGTGGCGCGCTGGGCCTTCTACGCTATGACGACGGGCGCGAACGATGCGTCGGGTGCGATCTTTGTGAAGCCGCCTGTCCTTCCCGTTGCATCAAGGTCATCAGCGCGGAAGATCCGGATCGGCCGCTTCAGCGTTATGCCACTGAGTTCTACATCGACATCACCAAGTGCGTGTTTTGCGGCTACTGCGTCGAGGCCTGCCCGGTCAATGCCTTGGCCATGACGAAGATGTACGAGTTTTCGACCCACGACAAGCGGACGCTCCTGTTCGATAAGAAACGTCTCTATGACATCGGGGAGCGGCACCTTGACGACGCCAAGAAGTACTTGTACGCGCACAACCAGGAAAAGAACCTCGAGGAGAGCCGTGAGTACCGCTACTATTTCCCGCAATCGGTCGTGAAACCGACCCAAACGACGCCCAAACATCTGAGCTGAACCCGCTATGATGGTCGTGTTCTTTGCCTATTTTGCCCTGATGAGTATGGCCGCTGCCGTGCTCACCGTCGCCTTGAGGAATCCCGTGCATTGCGGCCTGGCGCTCTTGGCCCTGCTGCTGCATGTGTCCGGCCTCTTTGTCCTGCTGAACGCCGAGTTTCTGTGGGCCGTCCAAGTGGTGGTGTATGCCGGCGCCATTCTCGTCCTCTACCTGTTCGTGCTGATGCTGCTAAATCTCAAAACCGAGGAGCGCTACTTTCACAGCACCTATCTGTACTTCCTGGTGCCTACCGTGCTGGGGTCCCTCTACGTCCTGGCGCTGCTCTTCAAGTCTCCGTATACCGGCGCGAAAGGCAACGCACCGACCAGCGCGGTGCTGCAAGAGGGCGACACCTATGCGATCGGCATGAAGATGTTTAGTGATTATCTGTTGCAGTTCGAAATCGTCGGGATTTTCCTCTTGGGCGCCATCATCGGGGCAATCGTGTTGGCGAAAACACCAAAACCGATCGGCGGACGAGCGAATGGTGACCTGTGACAGGTGAGGAGTCGCGACTGCGGCGAATCACTGACGCGTCACCCATGAGCCGTCATCCGTCGCAAGGCCTATGATCCCTCTAAGCGCGTACGTTGCGGTCAGCGCCGTGCTCTTCATCACCGGTTTGCTCGGCGTCCTGATCAGGCGGAATTTCATCATCGTGTTGATGGCGGTGGAGATCATGCTGAACGCGGCGAACATCAATCTCGTCGCCTTTTCCCATTATCTCGAGTCCATGGCTGGCCAGCTTGTCGCGCTGTTCGTCATCGCCATCGCGGCGGGAGAAGCCGCCGTGGGACTCGCCATCATCATCGTCGTCTTCCGTGGGAAAATTTCCACGAATGTCGACGAGATGAATCTGTTGAAATGGTGAGGAGGCGGCACAGGCTGACATGACTGATCTCCTGATCAAGCTCATTCCGGTGTTTCCACTGCTCGCCGTGATCGCCAACGGCCTCATCGGACGCTATCTCTGGTCTCACGAGTGGGCCCACCGTCTGGCATGGGGATCGGTCGGCCTGTCGTTCCTCTGCACCATCGGGGTGTTTGCCGACGTCGTCCGCACCGGAACGGCACATGAAGTCGTCGCCTACCCGTGGATTTTCGGCGGGGATCTCACAATCAACATGGCCTTCCTCGTGGATCCGCTCACCTGCGTCATGCTCCTCGTGGTGACGGGAGTCGGCTTCCTCATCCACGTGTATTCGGTCGGCTACATGCACGGAGAAGACGGATTCACGCGCTTCTTCACGTACATGAATCTCTTTATGGTCTCGATGCTGCTGTTGGTGATGGGCAACAACTACGCGGTGCTCTTCATCGGCTGGGAAGGCGTCGGTCTTTGCTCCTATCTCTTGATCGGGTACTACTATGACAAGGTGTCGGCGGCCAAGGCGGCGACGAAGGCCTTTGTCGTCAATCGCATCGGCGACGCAGGATTTCTGCTGGCGATCTTCCTGGTCTTCATCAATTTCAAGACGCTCGACTACACGAAAGTGTTCGCCCAGATCGGGCATTTATCGCCCGAAATGGCCACGGCCATCTCGTTGTGCCTCCTGGTGGGGGCCATCGGCAAATCCGCGCAGATTCCGCTCTACACCTGGCTGCCGGACGCGATGGAGGGCCCGACGCCCGTCAGCGCGCTCATCCATGCCGCCACGATGGTCACGGCCGGCGTCTACATGATCGTCCGCAACCATCTCATCTTCGATCTCTCGCCCGTCGCCTTGACCGTCGTCGGCGTGATTGGCGGCGCCACGGCACTCTTCGCCGCGACGATCGGCCTCGTGCAAAACGACATCAAGCGGGTGCTGGCCTATTCGACGGTGAGCCAGCTCGGCTATATGTTCCTCGGCGCCGGCATCGGCGCCTACACGGCCGCCATTTTCCATTTGATGACCCATGCGTTCTTTAAAGCCCTGTTGTTCCTGTCGGCCGGTTCGGTCATCCATGCCTTGTCGGGTGAGCAAGACATCAGGAAAATGGGCGGCCTCAGCCACAAGATTCCCTGGACCCATAAGCTGTTCTTCATCGGCACGATCGCCATCGCCGGAATCCCACCCTTCGCGGGATTTTGGAGCAAAGACGAGATCATGGCCCATGCGTTTACTCATCATCACTATGTGCTCTACGGCATGGCCGCCATCGGCGCTCTCCTCACGTCTTTCTATATGTTCCGCCTGACCTATTTGACGTTCTACGGCAAGTCCCGCATGGATCATCACACAGAAGCACATGTCCATGAATCCCCGATGGTCATGATCGGTCCATTGATGGTCCTGGGTGTGCTGTCGCTCACCGGCGGCTTCATCGGTTTTCCGCCTGACCAGGGCTGGCTGCATGATTTCTTGGCTCCGGCGGCCGGCGCCAGCGGCGAACACGAGGTCAGCACCGGCCTGGTGCTCACCCTCATGATGATCGCCAGCGGCATCGCCCTCTTCGGCTGGGCCTTGGCCCATTATCTGTACAGCGTGAATCCGACTGCCCCGGACCGGTGGGCGGCGAAGGCAGGAGTTTTGTATTCGACGCTCATGAACAAATATTACATCGACGAACTCTACGATCTCCTGTTCGTCGAGCCGACCAAAAAATGGGGGCTTGCGCTCGACTGGTTCGATCGCGTCGTCCTCGACGGTATCGTCCGCGCAGTCGGACATATGGCCGAAATGGGAGCAGCCGGTTCCACCTGGGTGGAAAAGCATGTGATTTACGGGGGCATCAACATCGTCGGCTACGGCAACCATCTGATGGCCAGGCAGTGGCGCCAATTGCAAAGCGGGATGGTACACCATTACGCGGCGATCATCGTCGCCGGATTATTTCTGCTGGCAGTCGTCATTCAACTGATCGTGCAACGCTAGAGCGACGTCATCATGCTAGAACAGCTGGACTCGACGTTTCCGATTCTCACCTGCTTGCTCTTTTTCCCTCTTGTTGGCGCCGCCGTGCTGTGGCTCTTCGACGACGAGGACTTGGTCCGCACTTCGGCGTTGACCATCGCTCTTGTCGAGTTGGCGTTGGCAATTTTCGTCCTGATGCGATTTGTCCCCGGCTCCCCGGCCATGCAGTTCGTCGAACACGTCCCATGGATCCCGGCGTTGGGCATCAGCTACCACCTGGCTGTGGACGGCATCAGCGTCCTGTTCGTCGGATTGACCGCCTTTCTAACCGTCTTAGTGGTCATTTATTCCTGGGACACCATTCGCTATCAGACCAAGCTGTACATGATGGCCTTGTTGGCTCTGGAAACCACGACCATGGGGGTCTTCATCTCGCTGGACTTAATTCTCTTTTTCGTGTTTTGGGAACTCATGCTGATTCCCAGCTACTTTTTGATCAAGCTCTGGGGCGGCGGTGCGGAACGGCATTATGCCGCCTTGAAATATGTGCTCTATACGCTGCTCGGCAGCGTGTTCATGCTGGTGGGCATCGCGCTTCTGAACATCAATTACCATAACTATGCCTCCCTCCATCACATGGACCAGCTGTACTCGTTCGACCTGCTCGAACTCCTTGCGGTTCCGGTTCCTCTGCATCAACAGATGCTGATTTTTTGGCTCATGTTCATGGGGTTTGCGTTCAAGGCGCCGGTATTTCCCTTTCATACCTGGCTCCCGGACGCCCTCCTTGAAGGCCCCATCGGGATGGCCGTCGTGCTTGCCGGCATTAAGCTCGGGACCTTCGGCTTCATGCGCTTCAGCATCCCACTGCTGCCCGAAGCCTCGAAGAGTCCGACCGTGGTCTCCATGATGATGGCCCTCGGACTCGCGGCAATCGTGTACGGCGCGATCATGGCGTTAGTGCAACCGGACTTCCGCCGTCTCCTCGCCTACAGCAGCATCAGCCACTTGGGATTCATCGTGATTGGCTTGTTCGCGCTCAACTATCAGGGTCTCCAGGGCAGCCTGTTGACCATGATCAACCTCGGGTTCACCACAGCCGGACTGTTTTTCATCGCAGGGTTTCTCCAGAGTAGGCAGCAGACCACCCAGCTGACGGCCTTCGGTGGAATGGCCAAACATACCCCATTGCTCGCGGCGTTTTTCCTGTTGATCGGACTGGCGTCCATCGGTCTGCCGGGTACCAATGGATTTGTCGGAGAATTTTTGGTCCTCCTGGGCACCTTCAAGGCGCATTGGGTCTTCGGAGCCTTTGCCGTCACAGGCGTCATCTTTGGTGCGGCGTATTTTCTCTGGTATTACGAACGATCGATGATGGGACCGGTCGGCAAGGCCGTCAGGGAATCGATCGATGATCTGCACCTCCGTGAAATGGTGATCGCCGTTTCCCTTGCAATCATGATCCTTTGGATCGGGCTTTATCCCGCTCCTTTCTTGCGCATGATGAACGGATCGGTGCAAGCCCTCGTCAACCGGATCGATCATGGAACGGTCGCCGTTCTCAAAGAGCGAGGGCGAGAAATGAGCGATACACGACCTGCGGGCGATGAGCCTCTTGCGGCTCGGCCAGGATCACTCGCCGCGGATTCTCTATGAGCGATTACATCCTGCTCTATATCCTCTTTGCGCCGTTTGCCGGCGCGATCGCGCTGATTTTTGCCTCCAACCGACAGCCGATGCTCGTCAGAGGCATCGCGGCCGTGTCAGCCGGCATTTCGCTGGTCGCCTCGCTGTACCTGTTTTACGCCTACGATCCGGTGAAAGGGGGATTCCAGTTCATTCATAAGTTTTAGTGGTCGAGACAGCTCGGCATCGCCCTGCATTTGGGAGTGGATGGCATCGGCACCCCGTTGGTGCTGGCTTCCTCGATTCTCCTGTTCGCCGGAATCTTCGTGTCCTGGCATATCAAGGACCGGACCAAAGAATTCTACATTTGGCTGTTGATCCTGGCTGCCGCCACGATCGGCGTCTTCATGTCGCTCGATCTGTTCTTCCTGTACTTCTTCTATGAAATGTCCGTCATCCCCATGTACCTGCTACTGGGCATGTGGGGGAGCCATACGAAGAAGTATCTCGAAATGACCGACCAGGAAGGCCTGAAGCAGCGAGACTCCGTGGGCTTTATCTTTAATTTTGCCGCCAACAGCAAGGAATATGCGGCGATGAAGCTCGTGCTGTTTCTGTCGGCATGGGCCGTCGTGGCCC
>JAICVE010000536.1 GCA_025935475.1 Nitrospira sp.
GAAGCCCCTGACTGGGTTGGTCCTTCACGTGATGGAAGAATGAGCGTCCTTACGGTAGCGAGAGGAGGCGCGCGTGAACGCAAAAATTCTAATCGTTGACGACGATCAAGACATCACCACGATGCTCGAGGACCGTCTCCAAGCCTCCGACTACGGCACCCTCGTGGCCAGTGACGGCATCCAGGCGTTAGAGAAGGTGGAGCAGGAAGCGCCGCATCTGATGCTCCTCGATCTCGACATGCCCAGACTCGGGGGCCTGGAGGTGTTGAAGCGGCTTCCCACCGTCAAGCAGGCCGAGGACATTCCGGTCATCGTCATGACGGCCCACGGTTCGATCCAAGCGGCCGTTGAGGCCATGAAGCACGGGGCATACGATTTTCTGACCAAACCGCTCGACAAAGACCACCTACTGCTGGTCATCGGCAAAGCGCTCGAGCGTGCATCACTGAAACGGCAGGTGGCTTGCCTCAAGAGTGAAGTCGACAGCCGCTATGCCTCGATCATCGGCACGAGCGCGAAAATCCGCACGGTGCTGGAAGCCGCGCAACGAGCTGCCAAATCGGATGCCGGCGTGCTTCTGCTCGGAGAAAGCGGCACTGGCAAGGAGCTGCTGGCCCGATCCATCCATCAATGGAGTCCACGCCATGCCATGCCGTTGGTGGTCATCAATTGCGTCGCCTTGACGGAGACCTTGCTGGAAAATGAGTTGTTCGGCCACGAGCGCGGCGCATTCACCGGGGCAGACCGCTTGCAGAAGGGCAAGCTCGAAATGGCCGAAGGCGGCACGGTCTTCTTGGACGAGATCGGTGACATGTCTTTGCCGCTGCAGGCCAAGCTGCTGCGCGTGCTGCAGGACCGTGAATTTCATCGTGTCGGCGGTACCAGACTCGTGTCGGTCAACATTAGAATTATTGCCGCCACGAACAAGGAATTGAAGCAGGCCGTCAAGGCCGGAGATTTCCGCGAGGATCTCTTCTTCCGTCTCAATGTGATCGGGTTGACGCTTCCACCCTTGCGCGAGCGGCTCGAGGATTTTCCGGCTCTCGCCAAGTTCTTCTTGAGCCGCCATGCCAAAGAAGCCAAACGTCCCGGCATGTGGTTCAGTCCGGCCGCCATGGACGCCCTGGCGCGTTATTCCTGGCCGGGCAACATCCGGGAGTTGGACAATGTGATCGCCCGCGCCGTCATACTGAGCCAGACGGATATGATTGACCCCGAGGTGCTCGCACTCGACTTCACCTCCTCCGACGCGACGAGTGATGACCTGTCCTATCTCAGGCTGCCTTACCACGAATCGATGGAAGCCCACAGTCGACGCATCATCGAACAGGCACTGCTGGACGCCGATGGCAACCAGACCAAAGCGGCCGAGCGCCTTAGGCTCCAGCGCACGTACCTGGCTCGCCTACTCCGGCAGCAGCGGCAAAAACCCAGCGATAAAACCGACGAAGCGGACGAGCGGGTGACTGAATCAGCGGGTAAAGTGTGACGGAGAGAGCACCA
>JAICVE010000324.1 GCA_025935475.1 Nitrospira sp.
CCTTATCGGCACACCAGATCACAGAGGATACGTCGTCCGCCGCCTGATCCGCTCCTCAGCGTCGATGCACCTTGGGCAAAATCACCTGCAAAAACTGTCTCGAGATTTCCCGATGGCCCGCGTTGTTGGGATGAAAGCCGTCCACGTCAAAGACGAGATCGTCGCGAACGGGACTTGCGTGCAGGTCGACGAGTGCCCCACCGGCCGAGCGAGTTTCCTCGGCAATCGCGCGATTGAAAGCCTCGATGCGTGCGGGAGTGACGGACGGATTTGGACTCGTTCGAAAGCGAGGGAGCATCGTCAAATCGGGGAGATTGGCCACGACGATCGTGCGCGAAATGTGTTCTTTGACAATCCCGAGCAGCCCCCGTAATTCCTGCTGAAATTGTTTCGGGTCGTCCCCATTCACGAGGTCGTTGGCACCCGTCCAGAGCGTCACCAGATCGGCTTTCGTCCCGAGCTGCTTCGCCACGCGGGCTTGCTCTTTGATGAGATCGATGCGAGCACCCGGCACGCCCAGATTGACCAGAAACACTCCGTGAATCTGCCGGTCGAGTTCACGGGCGATGAGATACACATAGCCTTCCGTCAACGGCAGAGCACCGACACCGGTCGCATCGCTGGCGCCAAGCGCGAGATAAATGTATTGGATCGGTCTTTCCTTCGTGCCCCCACAGGCGCTGAGGAACACACCACACAGCGCTACCCGCACCATCCCGCTCAGATGTTTCATCATCACATCGCTCCTGAGGTGAACCCGGTTGCCGGGCATCCTAGCCTATCCGCTTGATTGGATTGCCTAGGGGAAGCCCTTGTGCGATGGCGTTTCACCCGCCTGACTCCTGCCGAAGCAGGGCTTGACGAGAGGACAGGGGTCTGCTAGTTAAATAGGAATCCTTACTAATGGAGGTTCTCATGCATACCGTCAGAGTGTTCGATACCTGGGTGAAGGCGTCGGGGCGCACGCTTCACTTCGACGTGATGACGAGTGATGAGGCGACGGCGTTGAGGTTGGCCAACGAGTATGTCGCCTCTCAGGGTGATGCGGCTGTTTCCGTGACGGCGCAGGAATGCCGGTATTGCCATGCAGAGCCGCTGGTCATGTTCAGCGAACACCAACAGCGGCAGTTTCATGAGTCGGGTGGCTTCATCGTTCCGTTGACGGCACAGCCGAGCAAGCATGGTCGGTGTGAGTCCATTGTCATCACTACAAGGAGGGCATGATGGGGAAGGAAATCATCGTTGTCGCGGTCTTGAGCATGCTGGTGTCAACGGGAGCGGCCTGGGCGGAAGGCGCCAAAGGGAAGCCGCTGTATGAGCGGCTCGGCGGCAAAGACTCGATTACCGCCGTGGTCGACACGTTCGTCGCAAACGTGGGAGGAGACAAGCGGATCAACGGGTATTTTGCAAGTACTGACCTCACGAAGCTCAAGCGGCATTTAGTCAATCAGATTTGCGAAGCCAGCGGAGGTCCGTGCAAATATACGGGGCGGACGATGAAACAGACCCATGCCGGCATGGGAGTGACCGATGCCGCGTTCGGTGCCTTAGTGGAAGATTTGGTCGCGGCGCTGGACCATCACAAGGTCGGAAAGGTTGAGAAGGATGAACTGCTCGCCGTGCTTGGGCCGATGAAGGCCGACATCGTGGAAAAAAAGTAGAGAGATTCATTGGTCGGCGGGAGGTCTGGCTCCCGCCGGTGCTATTCGATCTTCTCTGTGATCTCGTCGTCGTCTCCGTGACCCCCGTTGACAGCATCCGGTCGCATGCGTAGCCTGTCAGTACGTTTGTCCGAAGAAAGGATCTGGTTATGGCAACGCGAGCCCTCTCTCCCGCGAAAATCATGCAGCTGGGAGTCGGATTCTGGGGATCGAAGGCGCTGTTGAGCGCCATTGAGCTTGGACTCTTTACCGTATTGGGGCGGGGACCGCGCGATGCCGAAACATTACGGCTGCAGTTGGGATTGCACCCACGTAGTGCGCGGGACTTCTTCGATGCGCTCGTGGCCTTGGGCATGCTCAGGCGAACCGGGACGCGCTATGCCAATACTCCGGAGACGGCCCTATTTTTAGACCGAACCAAATCCTCCTACGTCGGCGGCATTCTGGAAATGGCCAATGCCCGTCTGTACCGCTTCTGGGGCTCGCTGACGGATGGGCTGCGCACCGGTCAGGCGCAGAATGAAGCGAAGACTGGTGAGGACTTTTTCCCGACGCTCTATGCGGACCCGGAGCGGCTGGAAGGGTTTCTCAAGGCAATGACCGGTCTCAGCCTCGGCTCCGCCAGGGTCATCGCCAAGAAGTTTCCCTGGAAACGATACCGCACTTTTGTGGATGTCGGGTGCGCACAGGGCGGAGTGGCGGTGGAACTCGCTCTGGCGCACAAACACCTCACCGGCAGGGGCATGGATCTTCCCGTGGTGCAACCGGTGTTCGAAGCCTATGCCAAGGCGCGTGGCGTGGACTCGCGCGTGCGGTTCGTGCCGGGCGATTTTTTTAAGGAAGCCCTGCCGCATGCCGACGTGATCATCATGGGGCATATCCTTCACGACTGGAATCTGGACGACAAAATGATGCTGTTGCGCAAAGCCTACGCGGCCCTGCCGCCGAAGGGGGCGCTCATCGTGCATGAAGCGCTGATCGATGATGACCGGAAGACCAATGCCTTCGGCCTGCTCATGAGTCTGAACATGCTCATCGAAACGCACGGCGGTTTTGATTTTACCGGTGCTGATTGCCGCAGGTGGATGAAGGAAGCTGGATTCAGCCGGACAAAGGTCGAGGCGCTGACGGGGCCCGATGGCATGGTGGTCGGATACAAATGAATCCATGAAGAGCAAAGGCGAGCGGGAAAAGGCGGACCGTTCCTCGGCATCTGCAGCCGGCAAGGCTTCAGATGGGCTTACACGGACGATCGGCCGCCGGCATTTCCTTACGGGCGGCGCGTCGCTGATTGCCCTGAGTTCCACGTCGCTGCTGTTGCCGAAGGCGCCCTTCGCTGCAGATCCAAACTCCGACCCCATGCAGGTTCCCGGCTCGCCGGCGCGGTCCTATGGCGAGCGGTCCACGTTCGAGTCGGCGAGCAGATCTGCCAGAGAATCCCATTCCCTCACACCGCTCCAGGAGCTACACGGTATCGTCACGCCCTCATCCCTGCACTTCGAACGGCACCATAACGGCGTGCCCGCGATTGATCCCTCGCGGCATCGACTCCTCGTTCATGGCCTAGTCGCGCGGCCGGTGCTCTTTACGCTCGACGATTTACAGCGCTTTCCGTCAGTCTCTCGGCTGGCGTTCATCGAATGCGCCGGAAACAGCCGTGATCAATGGAGTGGCCCGCAAGATCGCACCGTGCAGGAATTGCACGGCCTGACGAGTACCAGCGAATGGACGGGCGTCAAGCTCGCCACCCTGCTGGAGGCGGCGGGGCTGAAGCCGGAGGCAGCATGGGTGCTCGCGGAAGGCGGCGATGCCGCCGGGTTGACCAGAAGCGTGCCGCTGACAGGTGAGGTGCTCTCAGACGCGATGGTGTGTTACGGGCAAAACGGAGAAGCCTTGCGGCCTGAGCAGGGCTATCCAGTCCGTCTCCTTTTGCCGGGTTTCGAGGGCAATATCAATATCAAATGGC
>JAICVE010000446.1 GCA_025935475.1 Nitrospira sp.
AAGGACACGACGATGAGCGGCAACGTCAAGATCAACAAGACGGGCCGTAGCAGCATATTCAATACGGTAAGCA
The DNA here is from genome assembly GCA_025935475.1 of Nitrospira sp. Classification (GTDB taxonomy): domain Bacteria; phylum Nitrospirota; class Nitrospiria; order Nitrospirales; family Nitrospiraceae; genus Nitrospira_C. Next base: position 74 of record JAICVE010000446.1, read on the forward strand.
CGAGGACGGCCGCGACGCCCGCCGTTAAGCTGTCGGCCTCAATTCCCGGTACTGTGGCAACGGCCAAAAAGACCGCGATGCCTGCAGTCAGGAGGCGTACCAGTATCGCATGGATGCCGCCGGGTGCCGCGTGCGTCTGCTGCGAATATTGAACGATGCGCACGACTCTCCTTAGGGAGCAGGTGTTGCGGCAGGAGCCTGTTGGGTGAGCGCCGGCGGCGGCGGCGTCTGCTTTTTGAATGAGGAGAAATGCACTTCGGTTGCAGTCAGCGTCTTGTCGTCTTTGATCGCCTCGACCACCACCCGGTCTCCCACCGTGGGTAGATTGGTGCTTTTGGGATGATCTTTTTCCTTGAACCGGGTCTGCTTGTTGATTTGAACGTCGACAGTCGTTCCTTTCTGGGTTTTGACTTCGAGGTGTTTCGCGTCGATGGCGACGACCGTGCCCAGGACGTGTTGACCGGTCCCGTGAGCGAAGGCTGTAGAAGTCAGGGTCATGCACATTGCTGTGAGAATCAATCGATAGAACATGGGCAATTGCTCCTTCCTCAAGTTCCCTACTAATAATATTGATGATGTCTAATGATGATGCCCTTCGGCATTCCCGGCCGCAGCGTCGTCTCCTTGCAGAAATTGCTCGAACGCTTCTTCCTCGAGACGCTCTTTCGGTGTCTTGGGATTGAGCGTTTTCATTTCGTCCAATTCTTCCTGTGTGAGCTGTGGCAAATGACGGATAAAATGCACCAACTTCCAGCTGTCGATATCCTTCTCCGGGTCGCCGCTTCCCCAGGCCGGCATGGCCGTAAAGCGAATCCCGTTGTGAATGACCCAGAACAGCTCGCCGTCCGACAAGGACTGTGTATCGCTGAGCCGCAAATCGGGCGCCTTCGGGTAGACGTTTTTGCCGATGGGGGTTTGCCCGCTTCCGTCGTTGGAATGGCAAACGGCGCAATGATCGGCGAAGTGTGTCCGGCCCTCTTTTACAATATCTGCGTTCAGTGGAACCGGATTCGCGGCATTTCGTTTTTCAATCGGAATCGCCAAGTGGCGGATCTGCCGCGCCATGAGCACTTCCAACGCGTGAGGTTCCGTCTTGGCGCTGAATCCGGTGGTAAACAATTGATACCCGACCCAGCCAAAGAGGCCGAGCCCGACCAGGATGAGAATGACGACTACGCCCAGCAGCTTCGCTTTCATACCCCGCTCATCACTATACAAACTCCATGAACCCGATTGCTACTGAAGCCCGAGTTAGGCGTAGCCATGGGACCGAAACCAACGCACGGCCTTTTCAAGCGCCGTTTCCGGAGGTGTCTGTGGGATTCCGAGTTCACGAACTGCCTTACTGCAGTCATAGTGCATGCGATACTTGGCCATCTTGACCCCTTCCAGGGGAATACGCGGTGGTTGGCCCGTCAGGTGGGCGATCCAGTGGTTCACATAGGCGAGAGGCAGCACGGCTGAGCGAGGCAGCCGGAAGGAGGGGGCTTTGACACCGGTCAGCGCGCTGAGGATGTCGAAGACGTCCTTCAGCATGAGATTCTTGCAGCCCAGGATGTAGCGTTCCCCCTGGCGGCCTTTTTCCATGGCCAGCAGATGCCCTGCGGCAACGTCATCAACGTCCACGATGTTCATGCCGGTTTCAATGTAGGCGGGCATCCGGCCCTTCATGAAATCCACGATCACCTGACCCGTCGGCGTCGGTTTCACATCTCCTGCGCCGACCGGCGCGCTGGGGTTGACGATCACCACCGGCAGGCCTTCGGTGGCGAACTTCAGCACTTCCTGCTCGGCTAGATATTTGGATCGTTTGTAGTGGCCGGCCATCTGATCGAGTGATACGGGGGTGACTTCTGTCCCGAGCCCCCCGTTAGCCGGCAATCCGATCGCCCCGATCGTGCTGCAGTATACGGTACGCTGAATTCCCGCCAGGCGGGCCGCGGCGAGAACGTTACGGGTGCCGGTGACGTTGATGTCATAAAAAATGGCGGGATCCTTGGCCCACAGTGCGTAGTACGCGGCGACATGGTACAGCTGCTGACAACCGGCGAGTGCCTTTTGCAGCGAGGAGGGGTTGAGCAAATCGCCTTCAACCCGTTCGACGGGAAGGCCGGAGAGATTTTGAGTATCCGACCGTGAGCGGGCTAGGACGCGAACATCGACACCGGCCCGGACGAGCGCGCGAGCGACGGCGCCTCCGACAAACCCGGTCGCGCCGGTGACGAGGGCCTTCATGGTGACCCATCGCTCATCGGGCTAATTCTTCCGTGCGGTGATGTACCGAGCCAGATCGCGCAGTGGATCGGCGGAAGACCCGAAGGAATCGAGACGCGCAACGGCACGGGTGATGCACTCGTCCGCCAGTCGTTTGGCCCCCTCCACGCCATAGAATGTCGGATAGGTTTTCTTCCCGCGCTCGGCATCGGTATTCGGATTCTTACCGAGCTCCTCCCGGGTTCCCGT
>JAICVE010000497.1 GCA_025935475.1 Nitrospira sp.
CAGGTTCGGAACCCAGGCCTTGAGACGTCATCCCGCTTGTACCAGAACCAGCGGACCCCGATCCGGCCGAACCTCCTCCGGACCCCGATTGAGCGAACGCCGTGCCTGCCGCAAACAGGAACGCCCCGGCGATCACGAATGCACCGAACGTCGCAGTCTTCATGGCCTTCTCCCTCCCCTTGATTGTGATAGTTAGAGGCACCACCACCTCTTAAAATCATACGGGGCTGGTTCGATGGCCATATACTAGGGAAACACCTAAGTCCTGCACCCAGTGCCTCCCAGCGCATTCGTGTATCTTCCTGCTCAACCGTCTCATTTCATCGCGTGCGTGCCGTGGGTGACCGCGCTGCCTGCGCGCAACGCCGCGGCAGCCAAGACGGTTTCAGCCAGCTCCGCATCAGAAGCGTCGAGCTTTCTCGCGCGTTCCACATGCAGCTCGATGCAATAGGGACATTGGGTGGTCATGGCCACCGCCACCGCGATAAGCTCCTTATACTTCTTCGGAATGGCTCCGTCGCTCCATGCCATCTTGTCGAAGACCAGAAACGCCTTCATGACCTCCGGCGCGTGAACTTCCAGCAGCTTGAACTTCTCGAGATTCTTCATGTCGTACATGACGGCCTCCTGATGTTGTGAAGAACACGGGTTACCGATTGCCCTGCATCGCATCCCTGCAACTAGGCTCGAACGCCGATCACTTCCAGATATTCGGCATACACGGTGGTGCTGTCGATTCCTGCGCGGTTCTGTGCTGCCCAGAGCGCTTCGAGTTCGCCGCGAAGTGTGTTCCGCCCATCGGCGTCAAGGGCCGCAAACGCTTGGTGAATAGGTCCATAGTAGAGCCGAAAGAGCTCCACCACGGCGGCCGGCGGAAATGAATACGAGAATGTATAGTGCCGCCTGATCAGGCGGAGATCCGAGAGCCCCTGCCCCAACCTTTCACGTACCGTGGCTTCGTCGCCCCACAAGACCGGCGAGGGCATGCCGGATGGCGCGATGAACTTCGACACGACTTTGAACAACTGGCCGACGAATCCCTGCGGCGTCCAATTCGCCATCGCAATGATTCCACCGGGCTTGCAGACGCGCAGCAGCTCTGTTGCGACGAGATCCGGTCGCGGCGCAAACATGGCGCCGATCAGGCTCGTCACCGCATCGAACTGCGCATCGGCGAACGGCAGGGCCTCGGCATCGGCTTCCTCGAATCGAACCCGGAGCCCCGCCGCTCTTGCGCGGGCACGTGCCCGCGCGACCAAGTTGCTCGCGATGTCCACGCCTGTCACTTCCAGCCCATCCTTCGCAGCCATCAAAGCCAGCTGGCCGGAACCGCACCCGACATCGAGGAGTGTGCCACCTGGTGAGAGGGGCAGCCGCTTATAGAATTCCCGGGCGCTGTCCTCCAAATACCGTGAGAACATATCGTAGTCGCCGGCCATCCAGATCATTTTGAGACGCGCCTTCAACCGCTCCACGTCCGTGGTAATTGCACTGGTCGTCATGGTCTCCCTCCTTTGTGAATGTCCCGTTATGAATATCCGGTGCACAGCATGCGGGGTGACTATATGGCCATTGTGTTCGGAACGGCTTAGCCGGGAGTCTGGTTCTCTTGACGCAAGCGTGGTACGCTCCCCGTCACTTGATTGACCGTCCGGGTTTGTTTGCCGACCGGCGCCGCATAGGGACATTCCAATGGATGTCTTGTCCGAAGTGCTTGAGACCGTCAGACTCGACGGCGCGATGTTCTACAACGCGGAGTTTTCCGCGCCCTGGTGCTTCCGCTCTCCCAGATCGAGCATGCTCTCTCCCTATCTTTCCGATGGACGCCGCCACGTCATCATCTTTCACTTGCTGACTGAAGGGCGCGGATATGCGCATGTCGAGGGCGACGGCCGGCCAGTTGCGCTCGATGCCGGAGACATTGTCATTTTCCCGCACGGCGACCC
>JAICVE010000338.1 GCA_025935475.1 Nitrospira sp.
GGAGGTGCAAGCTCTTCAAGTGTGGCGCGGCGGATTCGTTCCACACAGCTCTCACAGATTCCATGGGTCACGCACGTTTCGGATTGGACGAAGTCGAGGTAAGTTGCACACCACGCACATTGACGAGTCATGGCACCCTCCCCGGTGTGAAGCGGTCACAGTGATACTGTTGAGGCGGGATCATAGGCTGGGTCATTGGACCGGCGTACTAGGAACTCCCCTAGATGTATCCGGTGGGATTCCGACCATTCAATCGTCAAATGCTAGCATTGTGAGCTGATATTACACGTAAATCTGGGCGCAGCCCCTCAAGCTGTTCCCGGATTAGAGAAACGACGATCGCCAACGGAACTTTGGGTCATCTTCCCAGTCGTCTCCTTAGGGAAAAGCGACTGAGCAAAATCGGGAAATGCCCGATGCAAATGCAAAAGCCCGCCTCCGAAAGGAAGCGGGCTTTTTGTTGGCTGGACAACTACCTGAACGTCGGGCTTGAGTGCGCTAATCCTTTACGACAAAGTGCACGCTGCGGTTTTTCTGCATGCAAGCCTCGCTGTGCTTGAAGCAGAGGGGCCGATCCTTGCCGTAAGTGGTGGTTCTGAGTTGAACCGATAGGCCGAGTTCCTGCAGATACGACTTCACGCTCTTTGCACGGCGTTCTCCAAGGACAAGGTTGTACGCTGAGGTTCCGATTTCATCGCCCCGGCCCTCGAGCGTGAGACGAGACACGCCGTCGTCCATGAGTCGCCTTGCGTTGGCTTCCAGCACAGGGAGCGCGTCCCGCCGTAGAATCGCCTCATCAAAATCAAACAGCACATCCGAGAGGGCACCCGCAGGAAGGCCGGTCGCATTCAGCGCCGACAGTTCCGCCCGGGAAGGACGCGGCCGAGAGGCATTGATGCTGTATTCCGGAGGAGGAATGTGCTTGATCCTGGGTTCGTCAATCTGCTCCTCGGCATACTCGTCTCCGCCGACCGAGCCGGATTGGGTGGCGCAGCCTTGCGGCAGCAAGCATCCCAGACCCAACGCGCCCAAAAGTATGAGTTCCGCTGGCTTATTCATGCTGCCTCCTTGCCCCACAGGGAGTTATTCAACTCTTTGTTAAGCAAGGGGGGTGCCATGCGTCGGGCATCGGCCGGGTGTTCACTCGTACCGAGATCATGGCCCGTTGGCCGCGAAGATCTTGGGAGAATCGTGCAGGTTTTTGGAAGAAGGCTCTCAAACAGCTGGGCGCACTCAGCGTTCGGACGTGCGGTGTTTGTACAAGAGTCGCATTTTTTGTCGCTGGATCGATGGGAGCTGGGACGACTCGATGCGACCGTGCATCCGGCGCCGGTGCAGCGAGCCTCTCATCCCGTTTCGTTATCGCTCGTGTCGTGCTGGTCCGTCGTGCCCGTCGATCGCCGGGGCTGCTTGTCTCCACCTCGTGGACGGTGCGGGAATATTCTCCAACAGTTCGCTCGCACATTGACGGATGAGCACGGCCTCGTCATCGGTAATGCGATCACCGTGCAGCAACGCACTTTGAATTTTTTCGTTGAGACTGATGAGATCACGGACTTCTTTTCGTAGGTTGTTCATGTTGACCTCCCCGAGCATGGTACAAAATCTTCATGAACGCGTTGCGAGAAATAATAATCACCAAGCCTAAGGCGTCAAGAGGTGATTGGGAGGAAACAGGAGTCTGGGCGGGCTACTACACCTGAGGGGGATCTTCGTGGTCTTCCCCAGTCAGCATGGATACTTCCCGGGCTTCCATGTCCTGCAGCTCCGTGAGGATACCGAGCAGCACTTGCCGACGCTGCTGGATGGAGGTTTTGGGGAGGTCCTTGGCCAGGGGCTCCTGAGCTGATTCCGGCAGGTTGACCAGCGCTTCGGTCTCAGCGACCGTGGCGTACTTGTACGTCTCGACATATTTGTGACTCGTGCCATACAGCCGTCCGAGCAGCTCTTCGGTTTCGGCATCAAATCTTTCAAGGGTCGGCATGACCGGCGCCCGGTGATCTAGCTGTTCGAGCTTGCCGATCTGCTGTTTCAATTCATCACTGCGCATCTTTGGTGAAAACGAGGCATTGGTATTCGGCATGAAGCGCTCCTTCCGATCGATATTCCCGCTTAATTCCCGCTTATACGACACTCCAGTAATACCCTGAACTGGGAAGGACCCTGAACCGATCAGCTTCTCTCAACGGAGGCGTCGAAGTTTCACGAATTGGCGCTGCAGGTTGTCGAGTTCTTCTTCTGACATCTCCTCGAGATCGATCAGGGTGTTTCGCGCGCCTTTGATGCACCGAATCAATTCATCGAGCTTGAGATGAACGGCCTTGGCGTCGCGGTTCTGCGTGTTCTGAATCAGGAACACCATGAGAAAGGTCACAATCGTTGTCCCGGTGTTGATAACGAGTTGCCAGGTGTCCGAGTACTTGAACAATGGACCTGTCACCGACCAGACCACCACAATTCCAAGCGCTGCGATAAACGCCCACGGCGAGCCCACCTCAGCAGCCAGCTGCTTCGCAAAGTTGTGAAAGGCATCGGTCAATCTCGTGTGCGGCTTTCTCATAGGTCCTCCTGCTTGCGCAATGAATATCGCCGACTGTTGATGCGAGAGGAGGAATGAGGATGTTGACAGAGGCAGTGGCCATCCCCGTAATTGGAACCCGGATGGCCACTGAAGAACTCGGGGTCAAGCCTGACGGCTAGGCGGCCTTCTTTCTGGGAACCTTCGCGCCCTTGCGCCGGGCTTCCGACAAGCCGATCGCGATTGCCTGCTTGCGATTCTTCACCCGCTTGCCGCTCTTGCCGCTGCTCAGCGTGCCCTTTTTCCGTTTATGCATTGCCCGTTTCACGGATTTCTGGGCACTCTTGCCGTAGCGTGCCATACACACACCCCCCTTCCGCACAGGCTGCCTGCCGGACAGGCTGCCTGGTAGACAACCAGCAGACGCCGGCGACACCGGCCGGCGTCTGCTTATGGTCGCTGAGCACTACTCTGCGCGCTGTAGTGTGGTGGTGTGGCCCTTGTCCGTGATGTAGGCCTTGACCATGTCTCCGGGAACCACCTTGTCCATCTTGGTGCTCTTGTCGACATGGATCTTCACTTCTTTGCCGTCATTGTCCTTGATCCAATAGTACTCACCTTCCGTTTTCATCAAAGTGCCTTTGACGGTGTCCTTCGTGATGCGCTCTTTGATGGTGGGCGAGGCTTCCTTCTCGGACATCGGATTGGCAGCCTGCGCAGCGCCGAATCCGAAGCAGAGAAGTCCGGCCGCGAGAAAAGACATCATGACTGATTTCATGGAATCCTCCTTGTTATATGAGTGTCATAGGGGTGAGGCGCCACTAGGCGCACAACGGCTCCCTCTATTCACTCTCGTATGGGAGGGGAGGACTGAATACTAGGAAAGCGCCTAGAAGAAGGGAAGGGCTAGCCTATGAGGTCTGCTTCAAACTGATTGAGTGGACGGATGAAA
>JAICVE010000098.1 GCA_025935475.1 Nitrospira sp.
CCGTCCGTGAGGGTGGCAAGACCGTGGGCTCCGGCGTCGTCAGCGAAATTCTGGCGTAACCCCCAAGACAAACTGAGGATGGCATGGTGAAGGTGGATCAAAGAATTAGAATCAGGCTCCGCGGGTTCGATTACCGCGTGTTGGATCAGTCGGTGGCGGAAATCGTGGAAACGGTGCGTCGTAGTGGCGCGAAAATTGTGGGACCAATCCCCTTGCCGACCCGCATCGAGAAATTCACGGTTCAGCGCGCGACGCACGCCGATAAGAAGGCCCGCGAGCAATTTGAAATCCGGACGCACAAGCGCTTGATGGACATCATGGAGCCGACGCCCGAAACCATGGATTCCCTTATGAAGCTGAATTTGGCCGCGGGCGTGGACGTCGAAATCAAGTTGTAAGTGTCGAGTGTGGACGACGGGTGTAACGTTTACGACTAAAAAGAGAGCGTCGGGAGAATTATGACGAACGGGTTGCTGGGCAAGAAACTGGGCATGACGCAGATGCTGGACGAGACCCGGCTGACCCCAGTCACGGTCATCGAAGCTGGGCCATGCCGCGTCGTCATGGTGAAGACCAAAGAGCGCGATGGTTACGAAGCGGTTCAACTCGCATTCGGACAGGTCAAGGATCGAAAACTGTCCAAGGCACAACTGGGCCACTTCAAGAAGCATGACGCGCCCGCCAGCCGGGTCCTTCGAGAATTCAAAAAGGATGGCGACGTCGCCGTCGGGCAGACGGTGAAGGCCGACATTTTCAAGAAGGGCGATTGGGTGGATGTAGTCGGCGTGTCCAAGGGAAAGGGATTCCAAGGGGTCGTGCGAAGGCACCACTATGCGGGTGGACCCGAGTCTCACGGTTCGATGTTCCATCGCGCCCCGGGATCGATCGGCGCCAGCTCGTTTCCCTCCCGCGTCTGGAAAGGCAAGACCCTTCCAGGACATATGGGAGCGGAACGGGTAACGTCACAGCGATTAAAAGTCATTGAGTCCAGGCCCGATGAAAATCTCTTGTTCGTGCGTGGAGCGGTCCCCGGCGCAGCGAATGGACTGCTCATCGTCAGAAAGTCGAAGAAGGGGTAGGCATGCCGACCGTAGATGTGGTCGATTTGAACAGACGGAAAGTCGGGTCCGTGGAACTTCCCGCAGAAGTGTTCGGCTGTAAGCCGCACGCGACGCTCGTCCATGAAGCGGTGGTCATGCAGCAGGCCTGTGAACGGCAGGGAACAGCCTCGACGCTCCGGCGAGGCGAGGTACGCGGATCAGGGAAGAAGCCCTGGAAGCAGAAGCACACGGGACGGGCTCGCGCCGGTTCCGTTCGGTCGCCGGTATGGCGTCATGGCGGATCGGTGTTCGGCCCGAAGCCGAGGAGCTATGCCTTCAGTATGCCGAAGAAGAAATATCGGGCTGCGCTGCAAAGCGCCTTGTCGTCGAAAGTGACCGACGGGCAGTTGTTTGTCGTCTCAACCCTGTCCCTCGAACAGCCCAAGACCAAGGTGCTTGCCAAGGCCTTGGCGCAGTTCGCCGCAGGGACGCAGATTTTGGTCATCGCCGGCGATGGTCAGGAGGGCTTGACGCAGGCCGCGCGGAATTTGACGAAGGTCAATGTCGTGACGCCTGATCGGCTCAACGTCTACGACATTGTGCGCGCGGGCACGATCGTGATTCCCGAGCGCGAACTGCCGCGGGTCAAGGAGGTCTGGGCATGAAAGTCGATCTCCACAGCGTGCTTATTCAGCCGTTGTTGACGGAAAAAGTCACCGCCCTCCGAGAGAGCAGCAATACGGTCGGCTTTCTGGTCCATCCGGCTGCGAATCGCCTCCAGATCAAGCAGGCGGTTGAGACGCTCTTAAAAGTCAAGGTCGAACGCGTCAATGTCCTGAACGTGCAAGGCAAGATCAAGCGCCTAGGGCGATTTTCGGGAAAGCGCTCCGATTGGAAGAAGGCCTTTGTGAAGCTGAAGTCAGGCGAGAAGCTCGAGTTGTACGAAAGCGCATAACCAGTGAGCGCGAGACGATAAGGACACCGTATGGGACTGAAAGCGTATAAGCCGACGACGTCGAGCCGCCGGGGCATGACGATCGTCACGACGGAAGAATTGACGAAGAAGCGGCCTGAAAAGGGATTGACGTCGTTTCACCTTCGGACAGGCGGGCGCAACAACGACGGACGGACCACGGTCCGTTTCCGTGGCGCGGGCCATCGCCGGCTCTACCGGAAGATCGACTTCCGCCGCGATAAGGTCGGAATTTCCGCCAAGGTGTCGGCCCTCGAGTACGATCCGAATCGCTCGGCCCGTATCGCGCTGCTCACCTACAAGGATGGAGAGAAGCGGTACATTCTGGCGCCGATCGGTTTACAAGTCGGCGATGTATTGCAATCCGGTTCGGACGCCGAGGTCCGCACTGGCAACGCCCTGCCGCTGGCACACATGCCGCTGGGAACCACGATTCATAATATTGAATTGAAGCCCGGCAAGGGTGGCCAACTCATCCGTAGCGCCGGCGGGTTTGCCCAGGTCATGGGCCGGGACGGCGATTATGTGCAGGTGCGGCTGAAGTCCGGCGAAATGCGACGCATCCTCGCCTCGTGCATGGCGACGGTCGGCCAGGTCGGTAATCTCGACCATGAGAATATCACTGTCGGCAAGGCGGGCCGGAGCCGCTGGCTCGGGCGCCGTCCGCACGTGCGCGGAGTCGTCATGAACCCGGTCGACCATCCCCACGGCGGCGGTGAAGGGAAGTCTGGCCAGGGGAATCCCCATCCCGTCTCTCCTTGGGGCCTTCCGACCAAAGGCTACAAGACCAGGCAGAACAAGAAGACGGACAAGTACATCATCGCTCGCCGCAAGTCAGGAGTGCGCAATGCCTAGATCGATCAGCAAAGGCGCCTTTGTCGACGATCATCTGCTGAAAAAGGTCGAGCAGATGAATCAAACGAAAGACCGGAAAATCATCAAGACGTGGTCGAGGCGATCGACCGTCGTGCCCGACATGATCGGGCATACGTTCGCCGTTCATAACGGCAAGAAGTTCATCCCCGTGTTCGTCACCGAGAACATGGTCGGTCATAAATTGGGCGAGTTCGCTCCGACCAGATTCTTTAAGGGCCACGGGCAGGCAAAGACCGAGAAGGCTGTGGCGTTGAAATAGGAAGACCAGGCGTCACTCGCCGGGAGCGGCGACATGACGGGAGTGCAACAATGGCAGAAGCGAGAGCAGTATTGAGATTCGTTCGAGTCGCACCGCGGAAGGCGCGGCCGGTGGTCGACATGATTCGCGGGCAGGAAGTGCCGATGGCCTTGGCCATGCTCAAGCATCTTCCCCGTCATGCCGCGCGCGTGATTGAGAAGGTGCTGCGGTCGGCCGTCGCCAACGCCGAACAGAAGGAGTTGGGAGACAGCGAGTCGATGCGAGTCTCGAAGGCATTCGTCAACTGCGGCCCGATCTATAAGCGTTTCCGCGCCCGGTCCATGGGGCGGGCCAACGCGATTCAGAAACGGACTAGCCACATCACCGTCGTGGTTGAAGCGCGGGGCGTGCAGGAGAAATCACGAGCCTGAATATGGCGCGGATCGGCAGACGGCCGCCGCAGAACTGAGGAACGATCGTATGGGTCAGAAAACACATCCAGTCGGCTATCGGCTTGGCTACAACTACACCTGGAGTTCGCGCTGGTATGCGAGCAAGGATTACGCAAAGCTGCTTCACCAGGACATCAAGATCCGAAAAGTGGTCAAGCAGAAGCTGTTTCATGCGGGCGTGGCCAAGGTGGAGATCGAACGTTCGGGAGATCAGACCCGCGTCATCATCCATACCGCCAGACCCGGCATCATCATCGGACGCAAGGGCGCGGAGGTGGACAAGCTGAAAGCGGAACTGGAAAAGCAGTACGGCGGGCAGGTCTACATCACGGTGAAGGAGATCAAAAAGCCGGAACTGGATGCTCAGCTCGTCAGTGAAAACGTGGCGACGCAGCTGGAAAAGCGGGTGGCCTTCCGTCGTGCGATGAAGCGAAGCGTGCAGTCGGCGCTCCGTCTAGGCGCGCAAGGGATCAAGATCATGATCGCCGGACGTTTGGGCGGTGCGGAAATCGCGCGCACCGAATGGTATCGGGAGGGCCGTGTGCCCTTGCATACGCTGCGGGCTGAAGTGGATTACGGCTTTGCCGAAGCCCATACCACGATGGGACAGATCGGCGTCAAAACATGGATCTACAAGGGCGAGCTTCTCCCGGCGCAACCGCTCAAGCCGGAGGCGGCATTTGAACGGCGGCTCGGGTAAATCACGAGGACATTGTGTTAGCACCGAAAAAAGTCAAATTCAGAAAAATGATGAAGGGGCGGATGCGCGGCAAGGCCTACCGGGGCGGCAACATCACGCTCGGCGAATTTGGGCTCAAAGCACTGGAGCCGGGATGGGTAACCAGCCGTCAGATCGAAGCGGCGCGCATCGCGATTACCCGGTATGTGAAGCGTGGGGGCCAGGTGTGGACGAGAATTTTCCCAGACAAGCCCATCACCAAAAAACCGGCGGAAACTCGAATGGGCAAGGGAAAGGGCAACCCCGAATATTGGGTGGCCGTCGTCAAGCCGGGCCGGATCCTCTACGAGATGGGCGGAGTGACTCCCGACATCGCTCATGAAGCCTTCCGCCTGGCCTCGCATAAGCTGCCAATCGCCACGAAGTGTGTCACGCGGGGCGAATTTTAGGATTGTAGCCGAGACGAAAGTACGAGCACGCACATGGACCTGAAAGAACTGAGACAGATGACCGGCGCCGAATTGGCCGAGAAGGCCAAGCAGCTGAGCCAGGAATTATTCAATCTTCGTTTTCAACTCGGCACGGGTCGGCTGGAAAATCCCATGCAGATTCGGAAGACCAAGCGGTCCATCGCGCAGGTGAAAACCGTGCAGCGCGAGGTCGGGCAGGCCGAACACAAAAAGGCGTCCTAGCGGCGAAAGGGTGAAGCGAGTATGGCTGAGAGCGTAGTCAAGCGGCGAGAGTGGGTGGGGCGCGTCATTAGCAACAAGATGAATAAGACCGTGGTCGTGGCGGTTGAGCGTCAGGTGGTACATCCGATTTATCACAAGGTGCTTCGGCGTATGACGAAGTTCAAAGCCCATGACGAGCAGAACGCCTGCGGCATCGGGGACCGTGTGCGGATGATCGAAACCAGGCCTATCAGCAAGGACAAGCACTGGCGGGTGGTCGAGATTTTGGAAAAAGGACGTGTGGACTAGACGGGGCGTGCCCGGCGAGGATAGACGGCATCATGATTCAGAACTATACATACATGGACGTGGCTGACAATTCTGGCGCAAAACAGGCCATGTGTTTTCACGTGCTGGGAGGGTCGAAGCGCCGATATGCCTCATTGGGCGATGTGATTGTCGTCGCCGTGAAAGAGGCGATTCCGCAGGCAACGGTTAAAAAGGGCGACGTCAGCCGTGCGGTCATTGTGCGGACAACGAAGGAAGTCCGACGTGAGGACGGCTCGTACATCAAATTCGATCGAAATGCCTGCGTGCTGATCAACAAAGAAGGCGAGCCGATTGGAACGCGCATTTTCGGACCGGTCGCGCGCGAGCTTCGCTGGAAGAAGTTCATGAAGATCATTTCGCTGGCTCCAGAAGTGCTTTAACCAGACGCAGGGGTGAACGTGCACGCGCTGCAGAAGACTCACATTCGCAAAGGGGACACGGTCGTGGTGATTGCCGGCCGGGACCGGGGCAAGTCCGGGAAAGTCCTTTCCGTCGACCGGTCGGCGGGGAAGGTCATCGTCGAGAAGTTGAATATGATCAAGCGCCACACCAAGCCGAATCAGAAGGTCAAACAGGGCGGGATTCTCGAAAAAGAGGCCCCTCTGGCCATCTCGAACGTGATGTTCCTGTGCCCTGTCACCAAGAAGCCCACTCGCGTGGGCATCCGTGTGCAGGGCGACGGTCGTCGTGTGCGGTTCAGTAAAAAATCCAATGAATTGGTCGAGTAGCCAAGAAGGTCGAGATGGCGGACGCAAAAGATCCTAAAAAAGCTAAAGGCGGAAAACCGGCCGGCCGGCCGGCAAAGAAAGAGGGCGGCAAAGCCCCTCAGGCATTTGACGACGGCAGCGAGGAGTCGAAATTCCAGCCTCGGCTGCGCGATACCTATCGCGACCGCGTCGTGCCGGCTCTCATGAAGGAGTTCGGCTATAAGAACGTCATGCAGGTGCCGAAACTGGAACGTATTGTGCTCAACGTGGGCATGAGCGAAGCCATCCAAAACGTGAAGCTGCTGGAAAGTGCGGCCACCGAATTAGGCACAATCACGGGGCAGAAGGCGGTGGTGACGAGGGCAAAGAAGGCCATCGCGGGCTTCAAGCTGCGCCAAGGCATGCCCATCGGGACTAAGGTCACGCTGCGGAACCGCCGCATGTACGAGTTTTTCGACCGCCTGGTATCCCTCGCGCTGCCGCGCATTCGCGATTTCCGCGGCGTGTCGCCCAAGGCGTTCGACGGCCGCGGCAACTACACGTTGGGTCTGAAAGAGCAGTTGATCTTCCCGGAGATCCAATACGACGAGGTCGCCTCGATTCACGGGATGGATATCACGATTGTGACGACGGCGCGTACGAACGACGAAGGGAAAGCCCTGCTCACCCAGTTGGGCATGCCGTTCAGGACCTAACATTGAACGAAGGAGTCACTTGTGTCGAGACTGGCGCTCAGGAATAAAACGGCGGCCAAGCCGAAATTCAAGACCCGTGGCTATCATCGCTGCGGCTTGTGCGGGCGCGTGCACGGCTATTTGCGTCGGTTCAAGATGTGCCGCATCTGTTTCCGGTTGCTGAGCCTGAAGGGAGAAATCCCCGGCGTCCGGAAGTCCAGTTGGTAGGATTCCTGGCCGGTCATGTGTGCTGATCACTTGGACGAGAATTTGTTGAAAGGCTTCGTATGGTAACCGATCCAATCAGTGACCTCTTAGTGCGATTGCGCAATGGGTTTCGCCGCCATCACGATGTGGTGACGATTCCCGCCTCAAAATTGAAGCACGAAGTGCTCCGAGTGCTCCAGGCCGAGGGGTTCATTCAGGGCATCGATACGGCGTCCGAGGATGGGCATCCTGTGCTGAAAGTGCAATTGCGATACGTGGGCGAGGGGGAACCCATGATCACGGGCATGCAACGCGTGAGCAAGCCCGGGCGACGCGTGTACGTGGGTACGAGAGAGATTCCTCGCGTGCGCAACGGCATCGGGATGGCCATTCTTTCGACCTCGAAAGGCATCATGACCGACCAAGCGTCGCGCAAGGCCGGCCTGGGCGGCGAAGTGCTCTGCGCAGTCTGGTAAGGAAGGTAGAGGAAGAAGCCATGTCACGCATTGGAAATAAGCCCATTCCTGTTCCGACCGGCGTTGATGTGAACGTATCGGGATCCGTCGTCTCCGTGAAGGGGCCGCTCGGCAAGCTCGAGTGGACGTTGAAGCCTGGGATCGGCGTCACGGTCGACAAGGGACAGGTCGTCGTCACACGCTCCACCGACGAACGGAAAATTCGAGCCATGCACGGCTTGGTGCGCGCCGAATTGAGCAATATGGTCAATGGCGTGACCAAAGGCTATGAACGCAATATGGAGATCACCGGCGTCGGCTACAAGGCGGCGATCCAAGGAAAGACCATGAGCTTCAACGTCGGATACATCAATCCGGTGCAGTATCCGGTGCCAGCGGGGATCGACGTGAAAGTCGAGAAGCAAACACTCATCAACATCAAGGGTGCCGACAAGCGGCTGGTGGGGCAAGTGGCGGCGAATCTTCGCGCCATCAAGCCGCCGGACGTGTATAAGCAAAAAGGCATTCGATACTCCGGAGAAGTCTTAAGGAAGAAGGAAGGCAAGACCGGGAAGTAGGGTACATCATGAATAGTGCGGCAAAATTATCTCACCTCGCCAGGCGCCAGCAGCGTGTCCGTCAGCGCATAGTCGGAACGGATGAACGTCCGCGGCTCAATGTCTATCGCAGTAGCGGCCATATCTATGCGCAGATCATCAACGACCTCAAGGGCACGACGTTGGCGGCTGCCTCGTCGCTGGACAAGTCCTTGCGGAAGACGTTGAAGTCTACCAGCAGCATCGTCGCGGCCAAAGCCGTGGGAACGCTCCTGGCCGAGCGCGCCAAGAATGCCAAGGTCCAAAAAGTCGTCTTTGACCGCGGTGGCCGGTTGTATCACGGCCGGATTAAGGCATTGGCGGATGCCTCTCGCGAAGGCGGGCTGCAATTCTAGGATAGAAGGGAGCAACGAGCGTGCGAGTCAATCCAGACGAACTGAGCCTCAAGGATAAGGTCGTGTTCATCAACCGCGTCGCCAAAGTCGTCAAAGGCGGCAAGCGCTTTAATTTCTGCGCGCTCGTCGTGGTGGGTGACGGACAGGGCTGGGTCGGCATCGGCAAGGGCAAGGCCGCGGAAGTGCCGGTCGCCATCGCGAAAGCTGTGCAGCAGGCCAAGAAGAATCTCGTCCATGTGCCGCTCAAGTCAGGCACTATTCCGCACGAGGTCCACGGTTTGTTTGGTGGCGAACACGTCCTCTTGAAGCCGGCAGTCGAAGGAACTGGCATCATCGCCGGCGGAGCCGTGCGGGCCGTCGTGGAACTCGTGGGTGCCCACAACATCATTTCCAAAACGTTGGGACGGGGGAATCCGTTCAACACGGTGCGTGCGACGCTGGACGGTCTCATGCAGCTCAGAAATCCGGAGCAGGTCATGCGGTTGCGCCGGGGCGAAGAGCTTCCGGCGGGAGTGCTCGCGTCATGACCACGGCAAAAACCGCGAAAGCGCCCGCTCAGAGCGTCCGCATCACCTTGAAGCGCAGCCCGATCGGCACGCCCGAGCGCCATCGCCTGGTGCTGCGTGGGCTC
>JAICVE010000385.1 GCA_025935475.1 Nitrospira sp.
ACGTTCGAACACCGCCATGGTGGCGCGTTCGTCTGGTCCCAGCTCAGCCGGCGCCGGAGTGACCGGTCTCGGCTTGACTTCCGCTCCCTCATAGCCGGCCCCAAGAGGTTTTCCCCACTCGGCGCCTGCGGCACCCGGAATCGCCGCAGCGAGCAGTACGCCCATCACGGCTGAAGGTACCGCCATGATGAGACCGGACATGAAGCGTCTACTCTCCCAGGATTTGAATGATGAGGTCACGTGTGCGGGCGCGTGTGTCGAAATCGACCAGCACGATCTGCTGCCAGGTGCCCAGCAGCAGCGTGCCGTTGGCGAAGGGTATCGTGATCGATGGACCTTGGAGTTGGCCTCTTAAATGACTATGGCCGTTGTCTTCGCCAGGATTTTTTTGGTTGTGCTGCCAGGACGGATCGGCGGGGACCATCCGATCCCAAAACGTTTTCGTATCCGCTCTGATGCCGGGCTCATCTTCGATGATCATGATCGACGCCGTCGTGTGCTTGACAAAGACCGTCACGATGCCGGCTGCCGCCCTCGTACCGGCCAAGGCGTCCTGCACCTGCTTCGTCACATTTTCAATGTGCGTCCCACCCCGCATATCGACCTTGAGGGGCACCGTCTTGACCGCCATGCTCATCGCTCCATCCGATGGAGGAACCGCCGCTCTCTCGGTGTCAGACGCCTCCCACGGGCCTCGGCAATGATGGCGTCGAACCGGCCCGAGGCCGCCACATGCTTTAAGGTCTTCATGACGCGTGCGCTGAGAATCCCTTCCCGCTCGAGTTTCTCCAGATAGGCGAAGGCTTCCGCGATCGTTTCCTTGTTTCGCACATAATAGTCGCGGCCTCGCCGCTGGTTGCTGTAGGCTTCGAACTGCTCACAGGCGACGAGGACCTCTGCCAATTCCTTTACCCATGGCCGGGCGCGGGCAAGTTTTTCGGGATAATAGTAGTAGAGCATCACCGCCTGCATCCAGGATTCCCAGCGCACGCCCATGCGCGCGATCGACGACCGCACCGCGCGTAATCGCCTCGCCAGACGGCGCGCATAGCCCAGCCGCATTTCAATCTGTTCTTTGGCCCACGGCGTGATGAGAATGCCGTCGGTGGCGAGCGCCTGTCGGTATCG
This sequence comes from Nitrospira sp., assembly GCA_025935475.1. GTDB lineage: Bacteria > Nitrospirota > Nitrospiria > Nitrospirales > Nitrospiraceae > Nitrospira_C. Next base: position 1,129 of record JAICVE010000385.1, read on the forward strand.
AGCGATGAAAGCTTCCGTTTCTCGTCCATAGGTCGTTTCCGGATGGATGGCCCGCCATTCCCGCGGCCTCGTCGGAATGCCGTGGGCCTTCGCCCAGGACCAGATTTTCCCGAATAGAGGACGATCCAGACCGGCCCGTCCAAGGTCATGCAGCAGACAGGCAATTTGGTATTGCCTGACCCGATCCGACTCATGACCGAGCGCAGACGCCACCGCTGCGCACATGCGTGCCGTCCTGACCGCGTGGGCACGATCATAGCCGCGAATGAGCCGCCCGCGTCGAAGCGGATGAGAAACGTCGTAGAGACGCATCAACTGCGAAACGAGAGCACGGGAGACAAGGAGCGGGGCATGTTGAGGAGTGGCATCATGCATCGTCAGTTCTTCACTCGTTTGCCGCGCGAAGGATATCTTTCGAAGAAATATGGTGTCAAGGCAAGAACGGCGAGAATGCTCGATCCAACCATCGCTCTTTGCTATGCTCCGATGATACAGTCTCGATACTGATGCGTCTGCCACAGATCATGTCGACGTCTTGCTTTCCCATCGGCCGGCTGTTGATTGGAGCGCTGCTGCTTGCGGAGACGACCGCCGGCCCTGTGTTCGCCTCAACGGTCGATCAGCTCGCGGACTTGACCGGCAAGGCCTTCGTCACTGTCACGCTCACTGGCCGCGACAATTTCAACAGCGAATACCGGTATGATCTCACGGTCCGCAACCAGTCCAGCGACCCGTTCATCGCTGACTCGCTCATCGTCGTGCTCGAAAAAATCACGAACCTCGCCGGCGAAGACCGAGAACCCTTGAAAAGCGAACCGCTCATTCATCGGTTTGAGGTCGTCGGACAGGACGGAGAAACCGAGGACGGGAAGCCATTTTTCCGGGTGCCCGTCGGCACCAATCCCGACCTCGCCCCGTTGACTGACAGCCCGCCGTTTTCTGTCCGCATTCGGAATAAGGATTATGTTTCGATCTTTACGCCCTCCTTTCGCGTTTATGGGAAAAAGCGTCTTCCTGCTGAGGCCAAGGCCGCCACCAAGCAGCCTCAAGTTGGCAGTCCCCCTCAAGACCGGACGGATCGGCTCATTCAACTGCTGCTGAAGAAGGGCGTCATTACGGAAGAGGAACGGAAGACCATCCAGCCATGAGCGATCCGTCGTGCAGCGCCTGTTCGGGCACCTGGCCTGGTTCAGATCACTTCATCGCGGATCTGGGATTGTCCATGGCCTATCTCCACGACGATCAATTCTTTCCCGGTTGGACGGTGGTCGTCTTCAAGCGCCACGCCACGGAACTGTTCCACCTGGCGCCGACCGAGCGGATCCAGATGATGGAAGAAGTCAGCCGGTTCGCCAAAATGCTGGCAGAAACGTTTGACGCCCGAAAAATGAACTACGGCTTGCTGGGCAACCAGATGCCGCACATACACTGGCACCTCATCCCGCGGCTTTCCAACGATCCCGCGCCGCTCGAGCCCGTCTGGTGCGTTCCACACGACCCCGTCACGCTCTCCGAAGAGGCCATCCAATCCACCATCGCGCGAATGAAGAAGCCATGGTGACGAATGGTATACTATCGGCCACTCGGTTAACGGAGGGTCACAAGCTCGATGCTCCGTCGATTACTGGTGGTGGCCGCCCTCAGTGTGTTCGGCATTCCCCCATCCTTGGCTCAAGCGCCGGAAGATCCGGCCACCCCGCACGCGCCTCTCGAAAGCCCCCCTCCGCCGCCTGAAGCCGTCGGTGACGAGCATCCGTCCTCTCTTCCTCCATCCCTCGTGCAGGCCGATGCGGCGATGGCGCTCGGTGAGGCACGCGGCGCTGTCCGCATCGCTCCCGGCGATGCGGCCAATCGACTCGCGCTGGCTCGTGCGTTGTCCCGCATCGGAGACCTGGATGCCGCCATGGAGGAATGCCGCGTGGCCATCAAGCTGCAGCCGAACGATGCCAAGGC
>JAICVE010000303.1 GCA_025935475.1 Nitrospira sp.
GAACCCAGGGATGGCCACGGCTGGAACGGGAGATACGCTCACCGGCATGCTCGTCAGCCTTCTCGCACAAGGCGTTCCTTCGTGGGAGGCGGCTTGCGCGGCGAGCTATCTGCATGGAACAGCGGGAGATCTGGCGGCCGCTCGCTTTGGGTCAGCCGGCATGATCGCCGGCGATCTCATTGAACAGATTCCCTATGCCATTCAAACGGTCGTCGGCTAAAAGGCAAGCCCAGCCGGGTCGGGCGTTTCCCCGGGCTATTCTGCCAACGAATCGGGTCTGGCGCCGGTCGCTGCCCTCGTCGCGGCACACTGATCGGTTGGGCCGCACCATCGGCTCGGTGCTCGAGGGAGGAGAGTCCCTGGCGCTGTCAGGTGCCTTGGGAGCAGGCAAAACTGTGCTTGTCCGAGGCATTGCCGCAGGTCTCGGCGCGCCCCCGGATGCCGTCAGCAGTCCAACCTTCGTGCTCCTGCATGAATACCGCGGTCGGCTTCCCCTAGCACATCTCGATCTGTACCGGCTCGGTTCGAGGAAGGAAGCGGAGACCATTGGACTCGAGGATTACCTCTCCGGAGCAACCGTCGTTGCGGTCGAATGGGCCGACAAGGCCCCCGGGATCCTGCCGGACGACCGCCTCGAAATGGAGTTGCGCCATCAGACGGTTCAGAGTAGAAGTATTCGATTCACGGCCACCGGACCGTCGTCTGTCGCGTTGTTGGCTCGAATCAAACACTCTACGATGCTTCGGAACAGACGTTCCCCCTCCCGGCGGCCGCGGCGCAAACTAAAAGGAAACTCTTCCCGATGATTCGTGTCATTCTTGTGGGCACGCTGCTGTTGTTGTGTCTGGCCTTTTTCCTCCAAAATCAGGAACAGGAAGTTACTCTCCGTTATTTTTTCGGATTGTTCGAGGCCTCAACACCGATCTACAAGCCGATCTTGGCGGGGTTCGGTGTCGGCCTGCTGGTCTCCGTCATCCTGCTGTTCCCACCATGGGTGAAAGGCCGTATCGAGCTGCGCCGAAAAACCAAGGCGTTACAGGAAGCCGAAGTGGACCTGGAACGTCTCCGCCATTCGCTGGAGAAACTGACCGGCCGAACGGCACCGCCGGTGCCCGGAGACGTTCCTCTGAGAGAAAGCTCCGATGAGTGAGCACGATGATACGCCGCTGATGCGGCAGTACCGCGAGATCAAACGAGGCTACTCAGAAGCCATACTCTTCTTCCGCGTCGGCGATTTCTACGAAATGTTCTACGAGGACGCCGAAGCCGCCTCCAGATTGCTGTCCATTGCTCTGACGTCCCGCGACAAGTCAAGCCCCGATCCTGTTCCGCTGTGCGGCGTCCCCTATCATGCAGCCCAAGGGTATATTGCCAAATTGCTGAAAGCCGGACGTACCGTCGCCTTGTGCGAGCAGGTGGAAGATCCCAAACTGGCGAAGGGACTTGTACGACGCGAGGTCGTACGTCTCTACACACCGGGGACACTCGTTGACACCGAATTTCTCGATCCCAGTGAATCCAGTTTCCTTGCCGCGGTCGCCCGCGTCGAGCGCAGAGGAGGCCGTCAATGCTGGGGGCTGGCAGCCCTCGAGGTCACGACAGGCGAATTCTGGGTGATGGAGCACGAGGGCGCTGACCAGCTACTCATCGACGAGTTGGCGCGGTTGCAACCGAGAGAATTGCTTCATGCGGATGCCGAGGAGACGGAGCAATGGCTTCGTTCACAGCTCCAAGGCGTCAGAATATGCGAGTGCGAGGCATCCTGGTTCGATTGGCAGGAAGCCTCCAAGGCGCTGACCAGACACTTTGGCGTTCAATCCTTGGACGGATTCGGCTGCCATGACCTGACGGCGGCTCTGGGAGCTGCCGGTGCAGTCTGGCGTTATTTCCGCGAAACTCAGCCTGCTGCTGCACCGGACCATGTTCGCCGCCTGTACCGGCGCCGAAGCACCGAGGCCATGCATTTGGACAGCGCCACCATCCGGAATCTCGAGCTCGTACGTCCCTTGGCGCAGGGAGAGAACGGCTCCGGCCGGTCCCCCACTCTCCTTTCAGTGATCGATCGAACCAGCACCGCCATGGGAAGCCGTCTGCTCCGCGAGTGGCTCCTGAGACCGTTGATCGATGCTGACGCGCTGGGCGCGAGACTGGACGCGGTCGCCGAGCTCAAGGAACGACTTGCGCAACGCGTGGCGATCCGGACGGCACTCCGCACCATTCAGGACATCGCCCGTTTGAGCTCCCGCCTGACATTGGGTCTCGCCGGCCCGCGAGAGTTGCTGGCCCTGAAGGATTCCATGAGCGCACTGCCGGAGTTGCGCGAGCAGCTGGCACCTTGCCGCGCTGCTCTGCTGGCGGCACAGCGCGATCAGTGGGATGACTGCCCGGATGTCTATGATCTGATTGAATCGGCCATCAGCCCAGACGCCCCTTTAGCCCTCCGAGAAGGCAACGTGATTCGAGCGGGGTATCACCCAGGAGTCGACGAGCTGCGCAAAGCCCGTGCGGAAGGGAAAGACTGGATGGCGTCGCTCGAATCTAAAGAGCGGGAACGCACAGGGATCGACTCATTGAAGATCCGCTACAACCAGGTGTTCGGCTATTACATCGAGGTCACCAAAGCCAATCTCTCGAAAGTGCCTGCCGACTTCGTCCGAAAGCAAACCCTGGTGAATGCCGAGCGGTTCATGACCCAGGAGCTCAAGGAATTGGAAGAGCGCGTCACGGGCGCCGAGTCGAAGCTCCTGGCCTTGGAGGAGGATCTGTTTGTCCAGCTGCGACAGCGGCTTGCCTGCCAGGGCTCGCGCCTGCACACGATGGCTCAGTCGCTCGCGCTGATCGATGTATTGGCCGGGCTAGCCGAAACAGCAGCACTGAATCGCTATGTCCGGCCCACGATCGATGAGTCGGGCCTCCTTCGCATTCTCGCTGGCCGTCACCCTGTCGTCGAACAGCTGAGCCCAGACCTGGCGTTCGTCCCCAACGACACGCTCATGGACGATGACCGAAACCGCTTGGTGATACTGACCGGACCAAACATGGCGGGCAAGAGCACGTACTTACGCCAGGTCGCACTTATCGTGCTGCTCGCCCAGATCGGCAGTTTCGTTCCCGCAACAGAGGCTCACGTCGGGCTCGTAGACCGTATTTTCACGCGAGTGGGGGCGTCCGACAACCTTGCTGCCGGGCAGAGCACGTTTATGGTCGAAATGACCGAAAGTGCGCAGATCCTCAACTGCGCCAGCAAGCGCAGCCTGATCCTTTTGGATGAAATCGGACGCGGAACGAGCACTTATGATGGATTGAGCATCGCATGGGCCATTGCCGAGTACATTCACGATCAGCAATACCTGGGTGCACGAACGCTGTTTGCCACGCATTATCACGAGATGACACAATTGGAATCCCTGCGGGACGGGATCCGCAATTATCGGGTTGCTGTGCAAGAACGCGATGGTGACGTGGTGTTTCTCAGGAAAATTGTGCCGGGCGGCGCTGACCGGAGCTATGGGATCCATGTCGCAAAACTGGCGGGCCTGCCTTCGTTGGTGATCACCCGCGCGCAGGAGGTGTTACGGCAGTTAGAGCGCTCAAATACCGATCTGAAACCTCACGACGACCCCTCCCGTGCGACGCTTCCGCAGCCCCATCCGTTCATCGATGAGGTCAGGCAAATCGATCTGTTCTCAATGACGCCGCTCGATGCGCTCAACCGCTTGGCGGATCTTCAAAAGCGCGCTGCCGATTCACGGTAGCGATTTTCATTGGAGCAAAAAAAATAGGGCGGTAACTCTTACGAGCTACCGCCCTGTTCTTCACCCGACCTGCGGTATTATTTTCCGCCAGGGAGATTGTATTTCGCCGTCCACGGAATCAGGCCGCCGAGCGGCTTCTTGTCCGGAGTCAGGACGTCGTAGTGCATGGGCAGCGTGGCCCCGTCCGGAGTTTTGGGCGAGGTATTCAAC
>JAICVE010000471.1 GCA_025935475.1 Nitrospira sp.
ACCGACCGGCAGGGCCGGGCCTTGTACTTTTCACGCGCGCCCATCCCGATGGTCCGAGATGATCATGGTCGACAGGCCATGAAGGGGTTGCACTATATCCACTTGGGCGTCTACATCTATACGAGGGAAACGCTGCTCAGGCTGGCGTCGTTGGCGACAGGTGGTCTTGAGGAAGCGGAAAAGCTTGAGCAATTGCGCGCCCTGGACAACGGGATTGGCATTCAGGTGTGGGAAACACGGCATGCGTCCTTGCGCATTGATACCCCGGCCGACATCCTCTCGGCCATTGAGAGCTTACGGCGGCTGGCGCTGAACAAGCCGCTTGAAACATCGACGCGTTTATGACTGAATGCGGATCACCTTCACCCGATCCCGAGGGATGGAGACTATGATGGGCAAATACATCTTTGTCACAGGCGGGGTCGTGTCCTCGTTAGGCAAGGGACTGGCGTCGGCCTCGATCGGCAATCTGCTCGAGAGCCGGGGACTCAAGATCACCTTCCTCAAGCTCGATCCGTACATCAACGTCGATCCGGGCACCATGAATCCATACCAGCACGGCGAAGTGTACGTGACCGACGACGGTGCAGAGACCGACCTGGATCTCGGCCATTACGAGCGCTACACCTCGCTGACCCTGACCAAGGAAAACAATTACACGACTGGTCGCATCTACAATTCCGTCATCACCAAGGAGCGACGGGGAGACTATCTCGGCGGGACCGTGCAGGTCGTGCCGCACATTACCGACGAGATCAAACAATGCATCATGCGGGTCTCCCAGGGCATGGACGTCACGATCGTCGAAATCGGCGGGACCGTCGGCGATATCGAAAGCCTGCCGTTTCTCGAGGCGATTCGACAGATGCCGTACGATGTCGGGCGTGAAAATGTGCTCTACGTCCACTTGACGCTGGTGCCGTACATCAGTGCGGCCGGAGAGTTGAAAACCAAGCCGACCCAGCACTCCGTGAACAAGCTGCGGGAGATCGGTATTCAGCCGAACATCCTCTTGTGCCGCACCGACCGTTACATTCCGCCAGAAATGAAGGGCAAAATCGCGATGTTCTGCAACGTCGAGAAGGACGCGGTCATTACGGCCAAGGATGTGGAGACCATCTATGAAGTGCCGATCGTGTTCCGCAAGGAAGGCCTGGATGAACTGATCGTCCGGCAGCTGAGATTGCAAACGGGTCCGCCGAATCTGCGCGAATGGGATGCGATGGTGCAGAAAATCAAGCATCCCAAGCACGAGATTGTGGTGGCGCTCGTGGGCAAGTACGCCGGGTTGAAGGAATGCTACAAGAGTTTGGCCGAAGCGCTTGTCCATGGCGGCATAGACCATGAGACGCGCGTGAACATCAACTGGATCGAATCGGAAGATATCGAGCGGCAGGGGACGGAGCGGATCCTCCGGGAAGCAGACGGCATTCTCATCCCAGGGGGCTTCGGCGCGCGTGGGATTGAAGGGAAGATTACCACGATCCGCTTTGCGCGAGAACGCCAGGTGCCCTTCCTCGGACTCTGCCTCGGCATGCAGTGCGCCACCATTGAATTCGCGCGCCATGTCGCGGGCTTCGGCGGCGCCAACAGCGCCGAGTTCGACGAACAGTCCCCCCATCCAGTCATACACTTGATGCACGATCAGCAGAGCATCAGCGACAAAGGCGGGACCATGCGACTGGGAAGCTATCTCTGCCGCCTCGGGGAGGGCACGCTCGCTCACAAGATGTATGGAGTGAATGAGGTTCGCGAACGACACCGGCACCGCTTCGAGTTCAATAACGCCTACCGAGAGCAGTTGACGGCAAAGGGATTGGTGCTGAGCGGATTGTCGCCGGATGGCCGGCTGGTCGAAATCGTCGAGCTCAAGGATCATCCCTGGTTCCTGGCAACACAGTTCCATCCTGAATATGGTTCGCGTCCGCACCGTCCTCATCCGTTGTTCAGCGGGTTTGTGGGGGCGGCCTTGCGCAAGAAACTCGGACATTGAGCTGAAATGCTGAAACAGGATCCCAACTTCGTTCTCGGCTCGACAAGGTCCTCAACGTAGCTGAGAAGCTACGCCTCCGGCCTTGTCTTCACCTGCGGCCTTGTTGGATATCCTGTTTGAGCATTTCATAGGGAAAACGTAGACTGAGCGACCATGGCACATCTTGTTGAAATCGGCGCATTCACTGTCGGTCAGGGTGAGCGACCGTTCTTGATTGCCGGCCCCTGCGTCATCGAAAG
>JAICVE010000342.1 GCA_025935475.1 Nitrospira sp.
CGTCCCACCTGCCCGCGAGCGTGTCGTCGTCCATGGCGGCCTCCTCGAGGGCGTGAATCTGACAAACGGGGGCCGGGCGGAAAGATCGCTGCCGGAAGATGAGCAAGGCCCATGCCACGCCCACTTCGGTCCGGACGGCAGGCCATTTCCAGCCGAAGACTGCGGCGGATTGCAGGTCCTCCTCACCGGCGTCTCTCTGGTGAACCAGGAAGACGTGTTCATTCGGAAGGATGGGAGCTTTTTCCACGTGGTCTATAGCGCTTCCCCTATTCGCTCGGGAGACGACATCACCGGATTGGTCGTGGTGTTCCGCGACGTCTCCGAACAAAGGCGGGCAGAGGATATCCTCAGAGATCGCGACCGGGCGTTGACGGCGGCGAACGACGAGTTAATTCACCAAAAAGCCGGCCTGGCGGAAGCCAACAACGAGCTGCAAAGTTTCTCCTATTCGGTCTCGCACGATTTGCGGGCACCGCTCCGCACCATCGACGCCTATGTACGCATCGTCGAAGAAGACCATGGTCCGCACTTGAACGATGAAGTGCGTCGCTGTCTTGGCATTGTCAGAAAGGCGGCCGGCCAGGCGGGTGAGTTGATCGACGATCTTTTGGAATTCTCCCGCTTGGGCCGCGTCGGGATGGATTTGCGCCGGACCAACATGACGGAACTCGTTCGGGAGGCGGCGGAGGAATACAACTTGACGCAGCACCGGCCGGCCGTCGATCTGACCATCCACGACCTTCCGATGTGCCATGGCGATTGGCGCCTCTTGAAACTCGTCTGGGTGAATCTCCTCTCGAATGCCTTCAAGTTCACGCGTGGCCGCGAGAGGGCCCACATCGAGATCGGATGGCTGCCGGACGACCGAAAGCCGGATGCCTGCGTCTATTATGTCAAAGACAATGGTGTCGGGTTCGACATGAAGTATGTGCACAAACTTTTCGGCGTCTTTCAGCGGCTGCACCTGAAAGATGAGTTCGAAGGCACAGGAGTCGGTCTCGCCATTGTGCAGCGCATTGTGCAGCGGCATGGCGGACGTGTCTGGGCGGAAGGCAAGCCCGACGGCGGAGCCACAGTCTTTTTCTCCCTACGAAAGGCCATTGAATGACCCAAGAAATGGACATTTTGTTGATCGAAGACAATCCCGAGGATGTCGAGATCACGTTACGGGCCTTTCACAAGCACCACATTGCGAACAAGATTCATGTGGTGAGAGACGGGGAAGAGGCATTGGAGTGCCTGTTTTCCACCGGACGGTATGCGGAGGGAAGTCCCTGCCAGAATACACGGCTCATCCTTCTCGATCTCAAGCTCCCGAAGGTCGACGGGCTGGAAATCTTACAGAAGGTCAAGAGCGATCCACGCACCAGACACATTCCGGTCGTCGTTCTGACCTCCTCGCGTGAAGAGGAGGACCTGGCGAAAAGCTACAATTTCGGCGTGAACAGCTACGTCGTCAAACCAGTCGATTTCGCGCAGTTCAGTGATGCGGTTCGACAAGTCGGTCTCTACTGGATGCTGCTCAATCACGTGCCTGCGGAACTGTCGATGGATTCCGCGTAGTCATCATCATTTGTAAGGGGAAGGAGCGGGGGCTATGGCAACGTTGCGCCTCTTGATCGTCGAGGATGATGCGACCGATGCTGAATTGGTCATCCGTGAACTGCGAAAAGGCGAGTTCGATCCGCACTACCGTCGGGTCGATACTCGCGAAGCTTTTTTGAAGGCACTGTCCGAAGAACGGCCGGATGTGATTATCTATGACCACAACTTGCCGCACTTCAGTTCATCAGAGGCGCTGCAGCTCACGCAACAGAGTGACCTGGGCATCCCGTTCATCATCGTCTCCCATGCCATCGGTGATGAAGAGGCGGTCGCGCTCATGCGTGCCGGTGCCTCCGATTATCTCCTGAAAGACCGTCTAGGGCGACTGGGAGAGTCGGTTCGTCATGCCCTGGAGCAGCGGCGACTCCGCGAAGAGCATACCGCCGCCCGCAACGCCATCGTGTCGCTCAACGCGGAACTGGAGCTTCGCATCGCCTCGAGAACGGCTCAGCTCAAGGTCGCCAACCATGCGTTGGAGATGGAATTGGGCCAACGCAAACGCGCCGAGGAGGCGCTCCGCCGTTTGAACACCGACCTGGAACAGCGGATCACGGAGCGCACGAGGGATCTCGTGGCTTCAAACCACCGGCTCCAGGCCCTTGCGAGCGAATTGACCCTGGCGGAGCAGCGCGAGCGGAAACGGCTGGCCTCGGAACTCCACGACTATCTTGCGCAGATCCTGGCGCTGGCACGCATCAAGATGAGCCAGCTGCGCCAGAAAGTGTCGGCGGAATCACCCGGGACGCAGCTGGTGGGAGAAATTGACAGCCTCCTCGAGAAGGCCGGTGAGTATACACGGTCGCTGATGGCCAAACTCAACCCCCCAGTGCTGGACGAGCTGGGATTGCCGTCAGCCCTTACCTGGCTGGCGAAACAGATGCCGCTCCACGGGCTGCTGGTGGAGGTCCGTCTCTTCCAGGAGCAGGTCGCATTGCCGGACGACCAGTCGGTTCTGCTGTTTCAATCTGTGCGTGAGCTGTTGATCAACGTCGCAAAACATGCCGGCACCGATCGCGCCACCGTGTCGTTGAGGGTGGATCCCGACCAGCAACTTTCCATCGAGGTCCAGGATCAAGGGCGCGGGTTCGATCCGGTCGCCCTGGAAACCAAGTCGGAAAACGGCCGGTTCGGACTGTTCAGTGTCAGAGAGCGCATGCAGGCGATGGGCGGCCGGCTCGACGTCATAAGCCGGCTAGGCGAAGGTACGACGGTCACGATGATTTTGCCGCTCGCGAAGGCCAAACCGACTGAGGCGGACACACCGGCCGGCACGTTTGCCAATAGGGCAGCGCCAGTCGAGCCATCGATCTTTCAGATTCCGCATGCGCCGGTTCATCCGCCGCCGGGCAATACCATTCGGCTCCTGCTCGTCGATGACCATACGATGGTCCGCCAGGGGCTCCGGAGCCTTTTGGAATCGTACGAGGATGTGATGATCGTCGGCGAGGGCTCGAACGGCGATGAGGCGATCGAATTGGTCGAGCAACTGCGTCCCGCCCTGGTCGTGATGGACCTTAACATGCCGAAGAAGAACGGCATCGAGGCCACGGCGCGCATCAAGGCCCGATGGCCCGAGACCGTCGTCATCGGCCTGTCCGTCCAGGCCGGCGAGGAAGCCCGCCGTGCCATTCTCAACGCCGGCGGCGCGGTCCTGCTCACGAAGGAGGCCGCCGTCGATGAGTTGTATCGAACCATACGGGAAGTGCTCGACGGGCAAATGACGAACGGCAAAGGCGTGGCGGAAGTTCGATAAGACATGGTGCGGAAAGTCGTGAAGCACAAGAATGAGCCGACCAACGATTTCCTGAGTGGCGGGGGGGAA
>JAICVE010000260.1 GCA_025935475.1 Nitrospira sp.
GACGCGCTGTTGGAAATCGGCGTGCAAGGCATGACGGTGACCGAGGTCAAGGGATTCGGGCGTCAGAAAGGTCACAAGGAAACGTACCGCGGGCAGGAGTATACGATCGAGTTCGTCCCGAAGGTCAAAATTGAAGTGGCCGTGCAGGATGGACAGGTGCCGCGCGTGCTCGAAACGATTTCGCGGGCCGCCAAAACCGGCAGTATCGGCGACGGCAAGATTTTTGTGCGTGATTTGAACGCGGCGGTCCGCATCCGCACCGGAGAAACCGGAGAGACCGCCTTGTAATACCAACCATGGAACTGGAATCTTCCTCCGCCTCTCTTCCACACACGACCAGTATCGTTCAGGTGCTCGATGAGCATCGCGCGCTCGTGGCACGCCGCGTGATGGCCGGCGCCTCGGGCGCCGAGACGCTCGCTGCGATGACGGAATTCGTCGACGGGTTGATCATCGGGCGGTATCGAGACGCGATGCGACAGGGCGGTGACGAAACGGCGACCGTCGGCACGCAGCAGTGCTGTTTGATGGCCTTGGGTGGCTATGGGCGGCGCGAGTTGGCGCCACAATCGGATATCGATCTCATGTTTTTATATCAGGCCGGGTCCGGCAAAGCGGTCGAATCGCTCATCCGTGCGGTGCTGCACCCACTGTGGGATTGCGGATTTCAGGTCGGGCACAGCGTCCGGACCATCGCCGACAGCATCGAGCTGGCGGACACCGACGCCACCGTGAAGACGTCTATGATGGAAGCGCGGTTCCTGGCTGGAAGCTCGGACCTCTTTCAGGAGTTTCATCGCAAGTATTGGCGGAAGATCGTGTCCAAGAACAGCGATCTGTACCTCGACCAGAAACTCGAAGAACGGCGCCGGGAATATCAGAAATTCGGGGAGACGGTGTATTTGCTCGAGCCGAACGTCAAGAAAAGCAAGGGCGGTCTGCGGGATCTTCATCTGCTGCAATGGGCGGGCATGGCTCGTTTTCAAGCGCCGACTATCCGGGAGCTTTCCGACCGAGGCATCCTGTCTCGTGCGGATTCGCTGGCGCTGACAGAGGCACGGGAATTCCTATGGCGCGTGCGTGCGCTCCTCCATGTCCACGCGGGAGCCCCTCAAGAGATTCTCACGTTCGACGAGCAGGTCTGGCTCGCGCAGCACTTCGGCTACCACGATCAACCGCATTTGCTCGCGGTCGAGCAGTTCATGCAGCAGTATTACCAGCACACGATGGGATTGCACGAGCGCTGCATGCGGTTCGTGGAACGGTGCCGCAGCGTTCCGTTCTGGCAACGCCTGTCCCGCTTTTTGCCGGCTCCTCGAGTCGACGAGTACTTTGTGGTGCGGGGCAGTTTGCTTTCCGTTGCGGATGAACATCGCAACAAGGTGCTCGACAGCCCGGCGCTCTTGTTACGGCTGTTCGACCTGGCGAGAGCAAAGAAGCTGACGATCGTGCCTCCCTTGATCGAGGACATTCACAGGCACGTCGATCAAGTCCCGGCCGACGCCTACCACACGCCGGAAGTCAGCAACGGATTTCTGAGAATCCTCGCCGGGCCAGGCACGACTGCCACCCTGGAGGCCATGCATCGCGCGCATCTATTGGAGAAGCTCGTGCCGGCGATGGGGACCGTGCGCGGACTGATGCAGTTCAATCAGTACCATAAGTACACCGTGGATGAGCACAGTCTGCTGGCCGTCGGCCGCGCCGAAGCGCTCGGACAGGAGTCCGGCGTGCTCGGTGAGGTCTACCGCGGCATCAAACGTAAGGACATCCTTCACCTGGCTGTGCTGATGCATGACCTGGGCAAAGGCCAGGAGGAGGATCACAGCGACGTCGGAAAGCGGTTGTCGGAGGAGGTCGCCATCCGGCTGGGATTCGACGAGCAGGAAATCAGGACGCTCAGCTTTCTCGTGCACCGGCATCTTCTCATGGCGCACACCGCCTTCCGTCGTGATCCGAACGACGAAAAAGTGGTCCTCCCCTTCGCCCGCGAAGTAGGAACGCCGGAAGTCCTCAAGAAGCTGCTGGCGCTGACGGCAGCCGACATTGCGGCCGTGGGGCCCGGCGTCCTGACGAAATGGAAAGAGGCATTGTTGATCGAGCTCTACACGAGAACCATGTCGGAAGTGTCGGGCGACCGTGACGAGCAGGGCGCGCCTGCACGATGGTCGAAGGTGGTGGAAGACGTCTCTGGGCACATGAGCCAGGCCGGCCATGGCGAATGCGACCATGCGTGGATCGATGCTCAATTGAAACAATTTCCCGAGCGGTATGTCTACGGTACAGGCGGGGCCCGTATTGCAGCCCATTTGACGGCCGTGCGGAGGCTTCACCGGGGGGCCGTCGTCGTCGAAACGGATTTCAATCGAGAATTGGGCGTCTGCGAGTATTCGGTGATCACCCATGATGATCTGACGCCGGGCATTTTCTCGAAAATCGCTGGGGTGATGGCGGGCAGCGGCTTACAGATCCTCGATGCCCAAATTCTCACCCGGACGGACGGCATTATCGTCGACACCTTTCAGGTGACCGATCCTGATTATCAAGGAGAGCCGCCGGTCGAACGACGTCAAACCGTCGGCGATCGCATCGCGGCCGTCCTCAAAGGATGGGAGCACGTCGACGACGTGCTCAGGCGCGGCGCCCGGTTGAAGCTCACTAAACTGTTGCCGAAGGCACCGGAGGCGACTGAGGTGCGCGTCGACAATGAAACGTCGGATAGCTGTACCATCATCGATGTCTTCGCCGACGATCGCCAAGGGTTGCTCCATGTCATCACCAACGCGATTTTTCAGCTTGGGTTGTCGATTCACGCCGCCCGGATCTCCACGCGCTTGGATCAAGTGGCTGACGTGTTCTATGTGACGGATCAAGCAGGACGAAAGGTGCGCGACCATGTGCAGTTGGAACGGGTGCGCACGGGAATCGAACAGGCAATTGAAAAGTTCCTCGCAGTCAAAGCGGCGTGAGGCCGGTGGGCTTCCAGGATGTTTGAAAGGAGGAGGGAATGAACGTTCGTGAGGCGTTAGAGTTTGCAAAAAAGAACAGGGTGCAGGTCGTGGACCTGAAGTTCGTCGATCTGATCGGGACGTGGCAGCATTTCACGATTCCGGCTAGCGAGTTGACGGAAGACCTGTTCAAGGATGGTTCCGGGTTGGACGGTTCGTCCATCCGCGGATGGAAAGCGATCAATAACAGCGACATGCTCGTGGTACCGGACCCGGCGACAGCCTGCCTGGACCCCTTCACGTTGGTGCCGACGCTCAGCCTGATCGGCAATGTGGTCGATCCGATCTCGCGCGAGACCTATGAGCGCGATCCGCGTTACATCGCGCAAAAGGCGGAAAAATATCTCCAGAGCACCAAGATCGGGGACACCTCGTACTGGGGGCCCGAAGCCGAATTCTTCATTTTTGATCAGGCGCGGTACGACCAGACGAGCCATAGTGGCTATTATCACATCGATTCAGACGAAGGCGTGTGGAACATGGGCCAGGACGGCGTCAACCTGGGCGGAAAGATCCGCCACAAGGAAGGCTACTTCCCGGTCCCGCCGACCGATACGCAACAGGACATCCGGAGCGAGATGATCCTGGAGATGGAGAAGGTGGGCATCGCCGTGGAGAAACATCACCATGAAGTGGCCACCGCCGGCCAAGCGGAGATCGACATCCGGTTCGACTCCCTCGTGCGCACGGCCGACAAGATGATGATGTACAAGTACATCGTCAAGAACGTCGCTCGCCGGCACGGCAAGACAGTCACCTTCATGCCGAAGCCGATCTTCGGCGACAACGGCAGCGGCATGCACACGCACCAGAGCATCTGGAAAGAGGGGAAGCCTCTGTTTGCCGGGAAAGAATATGCCGGCGTGTCCCAGATGTGCCTGCACTACATCGGCGGCATCCTCAAGCATGCGCCGGCATTGGCGGCCATCACCAACCCGACCACGAATTCCTACAAGCGCCTCACGCCGGGATTCGAAGCACCCGTGCTGCTGGCGTACTCCAGCCGGAACCGGTCGGCCGGGATCCGGATTCCGATGTATTCCCCGAGTCCGAAGGCGAAGCGGATCGAGGTCCGTTTCCCCGATCCGGGCGCCAATCCATACCTCGCCTTCTCCGCCATGCTTATGGCCGGCCTGGACGGCATCGAGAACAAAATTAATCCGGGCGAACCGGCCGAGAAGGACCTATACGATTTGGAGGCTAAGGAGGCGGCGAAAATCCGGACCATGCCGGGCAGCCTCGATGACGCGCTTAGCAATTTGGAGAAGGATCACAAATTCCTCCTGAAAGGCGGCGTATTTACAGAGGATTTGATTGAGTCGTGGATCGGCTACAAGCGGAGCAAGGAAGTCGATCCCATGCGGCTCAGACCGCATCCCTACGAGTTCTTCCTGTACTACGACATCTAGTCACTCGGGACTTGTTGACGAGCGGGGAAGAAGCGTGCTACAAGATCTTTCAAGCTAAGCCAGACAATGGCGCCTGGTTGAGCGTTCACGAGACCACGGACAAAGGCGTCCGTCATTCTGCAAGGAATGGCGGACGCCTTTCTAGTTTTTCAACATAGACGGCGCGGGTCGCTGCAGATCCGCAAGCAACGGACAAAGGCGTCCTTCTCTCGATCGAGAGAAGGACGCCTTTGTCCGTTGCTTGCGGATCTGCAGCGACCCGCGCCGTCTATGTTGAAAAACTA
>JAICVE010000234.1 GCA_025935475.1 Nitrospira sp.
CCTGCGAGGGATCGCATGTCTCTCCGCGGCTAAATCACACTCTAGGCGTCAGTCTCTCACTCGCCAACTGGGCAGAACCCAAGAACGTAGATTCCTCGCCTCCGAAAAGCCGGAGACCCGAGGCCTGTTGAAATGGAGGCAAGACAAAGAAGTAGGGAGCGAATATTTTACATTCGCCAAGCGAAAACTAGGGAACCACCTAGTGTGTTCGCTGTGGCGTTCGCGGTAGCGTCCTCTTGGTTGAACCCCTCTTAGGAGAGGAGGAGAACATGAATCGATTGACCACAGCTTCTTCTTCTTTCACTCCAAAAAACTATGCCGGCATGTCGAGCGACATCACCGGGAAGATTGTCCAGATGGTGAAGCACCGACAGGCGTGCGACATGGAAGACTTACTGGAGGCGTGTTCCTCGTACACGTGGAATCAAGTCTTCCTCGAAGTCGACCGCTTGAGCCGGACCGGTGAACTGCGTTTGTTTTCCAAGCGGGCCGGAAAGTACACCGTCACGCTTCCGGCCGCGTAACACGACACAATACTTCAGTCCATCGGCAGCACTTTCTGCGGTGCTCGATTGGCATGCTCATAACGCCTGAGTGCCTGCGGTAACGACTGCGCAATCTGTTCCATACGATGATCGTAAGTGAGGTGCAGCAGTACTTCATCACGGCTGCCGCCCTGCTCTCGTTTCATCCGCTCCCAGAGTCCCAATAATTCGCGTGGGTCATAACCGGCATCCGCCATGAGTTTGAGACCCATGTCGTCCGTCTTCGATTCTTCCTCGCGCGTGAACAGTGGTGGCGACTGGCCTGTCGTACTGACGCAGACCGGTGACACTGGAATCTCGTCCTGGGCCAGTGCATGTATCAGCTCATGGCTCAGGATCGCGGCCAATCCAGATTCGGTTTCGGCAAGGCGGAACGTGCCAGTGGACACCACAATCCCGCCGTCCGGCCGCACAAATGAACGGGACAGCGTAGGAGTATTGTAGACGGAAATCACCCAGCACAAGGCACGCGCTCGCGAACCATAGTCCGATCGCCGTGCCGCTGCGATGAGGCGTGAGGCGACTCGCACGGCCGGTTCAAGAATGCGCAGGTCGCTCACCAACGGGGCACTGGCCGATGGACTCGTCTCGCTTGCTGCGCTCTCCTTCGTGAGAATTCTGATCATGGTCGGCGCATGTACGATAGGGTCTCTGGCACAGGCCTGTGCAGCGATGCAGACCGCAAGCACCCACAAGCCGTAATGGCTATACCCTCGCATATGACACCCTAAGGCCGATTTCGCAGCCTCCAAAACTGGGGGATCGCCTAGTGGAGGATGCGGCAGGCATACGGTGTAGTGAAACCAAAGGGTCACGAGGGTTGCCGGACGGAGGGGACTCATGCGACAGAGGCTCGTGCGGGAACAGCGCGTGTTGACCGCGACTCTGAGTCTGATGGCGATCGTTGTTGCGTGGTCCATGTTTCCCTTGACCCTTGCCGAGCGTGCCGTCGCGCTCGAACAACCCGCGGCTCAGCTCGAAGTCACAGGAACGCTCGCCAAATTGGACCTGTCGGCGGGCAAGGGCATGCTGATGACCGATCTGCAAAAGCCGATCTTTTTCCGCCTCGACCGCCCCGAGCTGTTCGAGCGATTGTCGATTGGAGATCGCGTGACGATGCAACTCGACGACGAAGGACGTGTGCTCAAAGTCATCGAGACGTTGCCGGCGGAAGTGCATGAGCCTCCGCCTCCCTCCAAATAGGATTGGAGCTTCTGTGGGGACGCTGACACGGGCTATCCTGTGGGCGTCGATCGTGCCGCTGCTTGCGTCCTGTACCATTCCCCGGGAAATCACGAGGACCGCCCGCAGCGCCATCGAACAACTGCTTCTGGCAGAAGCCGTCAACCGCAGTGTGCTCGACGTCGCGCTGCCGCTCTCAATCGATGAAACTCTCTACATGGAAGTAAGCGGCCTCCAGTTGGGCTACCTGACTCCGTTCGTGCCGCTGCCATCGGTATCATCCTCAGGCGAAGCGAATACGATCACTTCGTCCACGAGCGGAGTTTTTTCACCGGCCGGTGATCTCGCCTTCGTCAAAGATGCAGTCGCCGCTCATCTGGGTGTGTTGGGCTACCGCGTTGCCAAGCGTGAAGAAGAGGCGTCCTATCTCGTGCGTGTCGTCGTGCAATCGTTCGGCACCAGTCAATCGATCTCGTTCTTCGGCATGCCGCCAGTTCAAAGCGTGATCATTCCATTTTCGTTGCCGCAATTGACGATCTACCAAAATCTCGCTCAGGACGGGTATGTCCGCTATGGCGTTCAAGTCATCGAACGAGCGTCCGGTCGCCTTTTCTATTCGACTCCCTGGCATAGCCACCGCACCTATCACGATCAGTACACCTTCCTCTTCTTCTTTACGTTCCGTGTCACTGATTTGGAAGAGGCACCGTGATACTCCTGAATGGTATGATGGCCTAAGAAATGAGTATTTTCGAACGGTGAAATGCGGGTCATCGTACTAGGGGTCTCCCTAGTAGGCAGGAGAGGCGACCCGGCCATAGTGTGCTCGCCTATTCCGTGCTTGTAGGTGTGCGCCACATCCGTATCGGTGGGCACTACACCAGGGGGCGCAATCCGTCAGCGCGACCGATTTATCCATGACATGAAGGATTTGAACGTCGTTCGCTGAACGACGAGAGGGGCATTGTATGACCGCAGAGATGGCCACGATCCTCAACATCGACGATCAGGAACCTGGGAGGTATGCGCGGCGCCGCATGCTGGAGCGTGCCGGCTATCGCGTCATCGATGCGAATTGCGGCGCGGATGCCTGGCGCGTGCTTGAAACAGTGCGCCCCCAACTCGTCCTGATGGACGTGAATTTGCCGGACATCAGCGGATTCGATCTGTGCCGGCGCATCAAGAGTCGGCCGGAGCTCGCCGACATTATGGTCCTGCACGTGTCGGCGTCTCGCGTCAGCGGAACGGATCGCGCGGCGGGGCTCGAGGTCGGTTCTGACGGCTACCTGGTCGAGCCGATCGATGAAAAGGAATTGCACGCCGCTGTCCGCTCGCTCCTGCGCTTGCGGGAACGGCAGCAGGAAAACGAAGGCCTGCTGGCTCGCCTTCGCCGCAGTGAAGAACTGTTCCGTGGTCTGTTTGAACAAGCTGCGGTGGGGATGTGCGTCGTCGGCTCGGACGGACGTCTGTTGCGCGTCAACGATAAACTGTGCAGCATCACCGGGCGCTCCGAGCATGATCTCATGAAGCAGGAACTGCGCGACCTGACGTACCCGGACGATCGTGCCGAACATGAAAGCCAGGTGGGAACGCTCCTGCTCGGCGGTATTTCCGAGGTCTCGCTTGAACAGCGTCTCATGCGGCCGGATGGAGACACCATCTGGGTGACGGTCACGCTGTCGATTCAATGGGACGCCGGAGGCCGCATCCAATCCTTGATCGGCGTGATCGAAGACATCGATGCGCGTAAGCGGGCAGAACTCGACCTCAGGACGCATACCGCCCGCCAGCAGCTGCTGAGCAAAACGATGGACCAGCTGCTTCGGGTCGATGATCCGGCCGACGTGATGCAGGACATCTTTACCTCCCTGCGGACCAGCGTCGGCCTGGATACGTTCTTGGATTATGACGTGACGCCGGACAACGGCGGAATTCGCATGTCTGCCTGGGCGGGCATTCCCGAAGAGGCGCTCGAACCCTTGATGTTCCTCAAGTTTGGACAGGCGCTCTGCGGCACGTCGGCCGTGTCGCGAAAGCCGGTGATCGTCGAGCGCTTGCAGTCCTCGACCGATCCTAAGGCGTCACGCATGCAAGCCGTCGGCTCCACGGCCTATGCCTGTTTCCCCCTGATCGTTGGCGATCGGCTTCTCGGCACGCTGGCGTTCGCCAGCAGCCACCGCCAAGCGTTCGATCCAGATGACCTGGAATTGCTGGAGGCCGTCTCCAATTATGTGGCGATGGCGAAGGAGCGCCGGCGCCTGCTACATGAGACCAGGCAACGCGCTGAGCAAGTTGCGGAACAGGAAGAACGCCTCCGGTTTGCCACGGATGGAGCCGGCATGGGTACCTGGGACGTGGATTTGCGGACCGGACGGGTCGTGTGGAACCGCCAGAATGCGCTGTTGCTTGGGTACGATGGGGAAGCGTCTCAGGCCTCGATCAAGCGTTGGTGGGCGCTCGTGCACGAAGACGATCGTCCGGCCGTCCGACAGGCGATGAAAAATGCCAGAAACAGCGGAAGCCTCTACCAGGCGGAGCACCGTATCCGTCGGGCCGATACGGGCGAACTGCGGTGGCTCGCTCCCTACGGCCGTATCCATTATAGCGGCGACGGACGTCCCATGCGCTTCGTCGGCGTGACGTTTGACATCACTGAACGTAAGCAGACGGATATGCAGCGGCAGGAATGGACCAGGGAATTGGAGCGTCGTGTCAATGAACGGACGAAAGAGCTTGTCCGTACGCACGACCGCCTCCGCGGACTGGCGCAGGATTTAACACTGACAGAACAACGAGAACGTCAGCGAATCGCCGGAGAACTGCACGACTACCTCGCGCAAATGCTGGTCGTGACGCGTCTGAAGATGAATCATGCGTCTCAGATGATCGCCCCACATCCCGCATGTACCGTGCTGCAGGAGGCGGATCAACTGATCGATCAAAGCCTCACATACACGCGCACGGTCGTGGCCGAACTCATGCCGCCGACGTTGCGGCAGTTCGGATTGGCAGCAGGTCTGCGCTGGTTGGGCGACCGGATGGAACAGCAGGGTCTCATCGTGCATGTCGAGGTGCCGTCGGTGACTCCTCCGCTGTCGGAAGACCACACCACGATGCTGTTTCAGTGCGTACGGGAGCTGTTGTTCAACGTGCTCAAGCACGCAGGGACCGATCGTGCGTCGATTACGATGGTGGAGGACGGTCAGGACAAGCTCAAGATCGTCGTCCACGACGACGGCGTCGGGTGTGATCCTGTTGCCCTACGAGAATCGGGAGGGGACAAGTTCGGCCTCTTCAGTATCCGAGAGCGTATGGAAGCGATCG
>JAICVE010000425.1 GCA_025935475.1 Nitrospira sp.
AGCGGCCGGGGTGGTCGCCTCGATGGTGATTTTTGATCACTACATCGTCCGGGTCGGGGCCGAGGTCAAGCCGATGGCTGTGCTGATCGTGACCCTCCTGCTCTCGTTTTTGATGGTCAGCACGATCAAGTATCGCAGTTTCAAGGATTTGAAATTTCGGGGCCGACAGCATATCACCTATCTGGTCTGGGGCATTCTTGCTCTGGTGCTAGTAGCGGCCTGGCCCGAAGTTATGCTATTTGTCATATTCGCCGGCTATGCGCTCTTGGGGCCGATCGAGCGTGTCATCGGGATGTTGGCCAAGCTGGCAGGAAAACCAAAGAGAGAGCAGCCGATCAGCGAACCAAAATTTTAGCGGCAACGACGAGGAGTAGTAAACAGCGGTTCGGAAAAAGATGTTGAAAGCGGTCATTCAGCAAGGCCGCTGTATAACATGTTTCAGAGAGCTGGCGGGTGGTGCAAGCCAGTCTGAGACCCTGTTGAACTCGCCTCCGAGCCGAATCCGTGAAACGAGAGTAATGGATTCCGATTCGCCCTCGTGACGGGCCGAATGAAGAGTGGGGGATGGCCCAACGGTCGTTCAACACCGAACCAGGGTGGTACCACGAAGCGCGTCAAGCCTTCGTCCCTGAACACAAGACAGGGATGAGGGCTTTTGTGTTTTTGGATACAGAAGAGGTGACACGATGACGCGCATGATCAGGATCTTCGATACGACGCTGCGGGATGGCGAACAATCCCCTGGCGCCAGCATGAATGTGGAGGAGAAAGTGATGGTGGCCAAGCAGCTGGCGCGGCTTGGTGTCGACATCATCGAGGCAGGCTTCGCCTACAGCTCGCCGGGCGATTTCGAGGCCGTCCGGCGCATCGCGCAGGAGGTTGAGGGCCCGACGATTTGCAGTCTCGCCCGGGCCCGCCCTGAGGACATCGATCGGGCCTGGGAAGCCTTGAAGGGTGCGCCGAAGGTTCGCATCCACACATTTCTTTCGACGTCGGACATCCACTTGAAGCATCAGTTCCGGATGACTCGGGAGGAAGCCAAAAAGCGCGCTGTGGAGATGGTGCAGCGGGCCAGAGGATACGTGGACGACGTGGAATTCTCGCCGATGGATGCCAGCCGTTCGGACGCTGCCTATCTCTATGAAGTCATCGAAGCGGTCATCAGCGCCGGTGCAGGTACGGTCAACATTCCGGATACCGTGGGATATGCGATTCCTCAGGAGTTTGGCAAGCTCATCAGAGGCATCCGCGAACATGTGCCGAACAGCGGCAAGGCGGTCATCTCGGTGCACTGCCACAACGATCTCGGATTGGCAGTGGCCAATAGCCTCGCGGCGGTCATCGAAGGGGCGGGCCAAGTCGAGTGCACCATCAATGGGATCGGCGAACGGGCGGGCAATACGTCGTTGGAAGAGATTGCCATGGGATTGCGGACCCGCAAGGACTTGTATCAAGCCGACACCAAGATTCACACGGAAGAGATCTCGAAGACGAGCCGGTTGGTCAGCAAGATCACCGGTATGGTCGTGCAACCGAACAAGGCCATCGTGGGGGCGAACGCGTTTGCCCACACCTCGGGCATTCACCAGGACGGGCTGCTGAAGGACAAAACGACCTATGAAATCATGCGGCCGGAGTCCATCGGCTTGGTGGAAAGCAAGATGGTAATGGGCAAGCTATCCGGACGTCATGCCTTCCGCCAGCGCCTCGAGGAACTGGGCTACAAGCTGACCGACGAGGAAATCAATCACGCGTTCGATCGCTTCAAGAAACTCGCCGATCACAAGAAAGAGATCTATGAGGAGGATCTTGAAGTGATCGTGTCGGAAGAACTGGCCAAAATGGCCGACCGCATCACGTTGAAGTCCTTTAGCGTAAAGAGCGGAACGGATCAAGTGCCGACTGCCACCGTCGAGTTGGAAGTCGAGGGGAAAGCCATCAGCCAGACAGGGACCGGGGACGGACCGGTGGACGCCGTCTATCGGACAATCGCCGCGATCACCCAGACCAAGAGCAAGCTGCTCATGTACGTGGTCAAGGCGATTACCGGAGGGACCGATGCGCAGGGAGAGGTTTCTGTCCGCGTGCAGGAGGATGGGCGGACCGTGTCAGGCCATGGCGCCGATACCGACATCATCACGGCTTCTGCGCGCGCCTATTTAAGCGCCCTCAACAAGCTGGCGAACCTGGCGGCGAAGCAGGCGCAGGGTGAGCAGAAGGTGAACTTGATCTGAGTATCCCCCCCACGGTACAGTGCCCTCTTCGTTTCGCGCTGTCCTGTGGCGGAAGGGAATGGCTCAGTGTTCAAAGTCAGAGCCTCTGATCGTCCCGAATTCCTTGCCGGCGACCATACGCGGCTTCGAGAAGTCCTTCATCCAGCCCAACACCCGCTGAAACTGGGATACAGCCTCGCCCATGGGATCTTGGGGCCCGGCCAGCGCTCGAAGTGGCATGTGCTGGACTCCTCGGAGGTCTATTATTTCCTCGCCGGACAGGGCAGGTTCCTGATTGACGATGAAGTTACGAACGTGGAACCCGGCACCACTGTGTACGTGCCGCCGGGGGGCAGGCAATCTTTGGAGAATACCGGGAGTCAGGATATCGAATTCCTCTGTCTGGTTGATCCAGCCTGGAAGGCAGAGGACGAACGCATTTTAGAATGACGGCCGTGGCGACCATGATCTTGTGCTAGAGGGGAGACGAAGAACGTGAAGGCAAAAATCGCAGTCTTGGCAGGTGATGGCGTCGGCCGTGAAATCGTGCCGGAGGCG
>JAICVE010000340.1 GCA_025935475.1 Nitrospira sp.
GTAAAACGGCAGAAGCACTCCTGTAATAACGAGACCAATGCGAATAACACGCTCTTGCAGCTTGATCACGATTCCTCCTACGTGTTCAGTTTCCAGTGGTGTAGATGTGTTTCTATTTGTCCATGCGTCGACGGATGAATTCTGCCGCACCTAACCCGGCTAGGCCGGTCCCAAGCAGTATTAAGCTTATTGGTTCCGGTACCGATGGAGCCGGACTCGCAAAAGCTTGAATCGGCATGAGCAAACCGGTCACAACCAACAGAACGACGAATCGCATGAGAGGATCCTCCGAATAAGACTATTTTAGGTTATTTCTCAGCATTTTCTATGCCGGAAGCAGAAGCACGTTGAAAAACGCGGCCGATTACAAATGGATAAGGATCAGATTGTCAAAACCTTTAACGGCCAAGATCTGGTCGGATAGCCTGTGGATCTACGTAAGTACTGGAAACATTGGTAATCACGGTGGGTGAAATGATCGTCCTCATGTTTGTCAACGAAATTGACACGTAAAACGGCAGAATGTAACCCACTCAAGGATTGCCTTGTACACGTCTGCAAATCCGTCATCGTCCTTCAAAAGACCGGCTGGTGGTTTCGCAAAGCATCCGACCACCGCTGATCAGTAGTTCGGTGGATCAACGACTGGTGGCAGCAAGCATTTGTGTCACCCTTGCATTGCCTTCCATTGGCGAGCATCTTTCGCATACGCAAGATAGTCCTGGTTACCCGTGCCCGCTGACCCCTAAGTTCAACACTTCGAACTTTGGCCTAGAGCTCTCTCAAAGAGATACCCACAAGAATCCATCATCGCTGAAGGCAAATGAATTCGGCGCTTTCGCCTCTCGCCATCGGCCTATTACTTAGGCACGCAAGACTACGTAGCCCTTATGTGGGAATTGCCGTTCACCCCTTCGTTATATGATTATTGAACCAACACAGGATCAACAAATTGTTGATCTGAGCCTTAACAACACTCATTTCAGCAAGGGGGGAATAATGAAAAGGTTGATTTACGGTTCGGCGTTGTTACTCGCCGTGCTTCTCTCTCTGCCGGCGACCTCCGATGCCTTTTCGAGGCGATCCAGCAATTCAGAAGTGGGACCAGTGAACGCGCCGGTCCAAGCTTCGAACTACACTAATGGTTCTGCACAAGCGGTCCCGGAACCGCCCGTCCTTTTGCTCATGAGCGTTGGTGTGGGGATATTCGGCCTGGGCTATGCGGTGCAGAGATTCCGCAACCAGTCCTAAGACACCGGAAGCACGTAGAAAAGGCATGGGTCCGATCTCAGAAGTCACCTGAGGTTTCCCATGCCTTCTCTGTTCCAGCCGTACTCGCGTCCTCCTTCGTCCCGACCAAGTCGAACTTAGGCTTCCGGACGCATTTCTACATCCAGCAATTTGATCTTGCGGTGCAGATGGCTGCGCTCGATTTTCAAATCTTCCGCTGTGCGAGAAATGTTCCAATGATGCTCGCGTAGTTTGCGTCCGATATATTCCTTCTCAAACGCATTTCGTGCATCGCGGAGCGAGTCGTAGGGCTGCGTCAAGAGTGGGTGCACGACCGGTTGGATCGTGGCGTTCGTGGTTGCAGGGACGGCTCCGGGAGGCTTTACTTGCAGCGATGTCGTGGCTTGTGCCACGTCGATGACGTTGCCCGGGACCATAATCATCAGCCGCTCGATCAAATTTCGGAGTTCCCGGATATTACCGGGCCACTCGTACTGCTGAAACACGTTCATCGCTTCGGGCGTCACCTCTTTCATGCGCAACCCCTGCTCTTCCGCGTGGAGTTTCATGAAATGACGGATGAGAAGCGGAATGTCTTCATGCCGTTCTCGAAGCGGAGGCACCACAATGGGGACGACGTTCAGACGATAATAGAGATCTTCCCGAAAGGCACCTTTCTCGATCTCTTTCATGAGATCTTTGTTCGACGCAGCCAGCACTCGAACATCGACCTTTAGTAACTTGGTTCCTCCGACTCTGGTGAACTGCTGTTCTTGAAGGGCACGCAGCACCTTGGCCTGTGTGTTGAGGCTCATGTCTCCGATTTCATCCAGAAACAGCGTGCCGCCGTCCGCCTGCTCGAACTGTCCCCGTTTCATAGAGGTGGCGCCACTGAATGAGCCTTTTTCGTGACCGAACAACTCGCTTTCAATGAGGGTTTCTGGAATCGCGGCGCAATTGACGGCTACGAACGGCCGATCTGCTCTGGCGCTCTGCAGATGGATCGCACGCGCGACAAGTTCCTTCCCTGTCCCATTCTCTCCTCCGACCAGCACCCGGCTGTTCGTCGGGCCGGCCGTATCAATTAATTGACGAAGTTGTTGCATGGCGGGAGATTGGCCGACGAGCTCGAACTTCCGCTGGACCTTCGTCCGCAACGATCGGTTCTCTTCTTCCAGTCGGTACTGTTCCAGGGCATGCTTGACGCGCAACGTGACATTTTCCAACGAAAGAGGTTTCTCGATGTAGTCGTATGCGCCCAACTTGATGGCTTTGACGGCGGTTTCGATAGACCCGTGGCCGGACATCACCATGACCTGCGCAGTCGGCACGAATTCTCTTATACGGCGCAACGTCTCCAGGCCGTCCATGTCGGGCATCCAGATATCGAGCAGCATCAGATCCGGTGGGTCGGCCATGTAGGTTTTCAATGCCTCGGCGCCACTCTTTGCGACGGAGACCTCATAGCCCTCGTCCTGCAGAATGCTGCTGAGAGACGAGACAATCGCTTCTTCATCGTCGACGACTAGGATCGAAGCTGACATGAGACTCCGTGCGTCCGTCGGTTATAGCTACACCGGCAATTCAAAGGTAAACAACGCGCCACGCGGCTGGTTGTTCCCGGCCGTGATTTGGCCCTCGTGATCCGTGATGATCCGTCGTACAATTGCGAGACCCAGACCTGTGCCCGTTTTCTTCCTCGTAAAATACGGCACGAACAGTTTCTCTTGGTCTTCGGGCGCAATCCCGCTGCCCTCATCTGCAATCGAGACAACGGCTCGCCGGCGCTTGGTGTCGTACTGCGTCGTCAACCACACCCGACCCTTCTGATTCATCGCCTGGATCGCGTTATCAAGCAGATTAACGAGCACGCGCTTCATCTGCTCCCAGTCGAACTTGAGTTGGGGCAAATCTTCATCCAGCGACACGATCAATTCGACGTCCTTATGCGCACCGCGGTAGAGCGCGATCACCTCGTTGACCACATTGTGCAGCGACTGCAATGCAAGTTGCGGCGCCGGCAGGCGAGCAAATTTGGAAAATTCGTCGACCATATGCTTGAGGCTAGCCACCTCATTCACAATGACGTTCGTGGATTCGTCGAACACCCGGTCAAAGTCCGGTGCCTTTTCCAGAAATTTCTTACGCATGCGTTGGGCGGATAACTGGATGGGTGTGAGCGGATTCTTGATCTCATGCGCCACCCGGCGA
>JAICVE010000268.1 GCA_025935475.1 Nitrospira sp.
CCCAGTGTCCTAACGGTTGGAGATATTCCCGCAGGCGACGTGAAACGAGTCTCCGTGAACGGAAAGGTCGGAGCAGTGGCCGAGGCGACCCAAGCCGAACTGGTGCTCGCATTGCGCGCGAAATCACCGGCCGTCCAGCTACCTTCGGTGAAGAAATACCTCGTGGCGGTGAAACCGGCGAACGCACCGGAAGCGATAGCCGTGCCGGTCGATGTCGACGAGATGCCCAAGCCGTCGTTAGGAAAACTCAAACAGCCGAAGGCCGTGGGCATCGCTATCGGCATCGGACAATTCCGTGAGAACGCCATGCCGCGCGTGAAGTATGCGCAGCAGGACGCCGACACGGTGGCGAAATACTGGAGCGCCGTCGGAGGGATTCCGCCGGAGCGCATCCGCCGTCTCTCCGATAGTCGGGCGCTCAAAGGCGATCTCGTCGAGACGTTCGAAGAATGGCTGCCGCGACAGACCGATGCGACGACGGTGGTCTATGTCTTTATTGCCGGCCGCGGCCTCGTGGACCCCGCCACTGGCGCCGTCTCCGTCATCCCGTTTGACGGCACGACGACCTCTTCGGTCAGACTCTATTCGCTCAGACGATTGCAGGAGTCGCTTAGCAAATTGCCAGTTCAGCGATCGATCGTAATGGTGGACCTGTCGCTCGAGCATCTGCCCGTCCCGAATGGAGCCGGTCCGGCTGCGCCGATGTGGCCGCAGGAAGAACAGGGGAAAGAGCGGGTCATGTGGATGGTCGGGAATCGGGCCGTGCAGGAAGCCCACCATTTCGATTTGGGCCATCACGGTTTGTTCGCCTACCAATTGCTCAAGGGATTGGGCGGCGCTGCTGACGTGGACAAGGACGGAACCATCCTCGCCGGTGAGCTGTGCGTCTATGCTAGAGGACAGGTCGCGAGAATGGCCCGCGAACAGTTCGGCAACGAACAAGACCCGCTCTGTGTGCCGGGACCGGGGCAGGGAGCGATGGTCCGGCTCCAACCGGTCGCGAAGCTGAGATGATCCTGCTCTTTCCCCTTGAGGCTTTGGAAAAACCCGTGATAGGGTAGGGCCTCTTCCTTCACACAAGCCGGCGTAGCTCAGTTGGTAGAGCAGCGGTTTCGTAAACCGCAGGTCGCCCGTTCAATCCGGGTCGCCGGCTCCATGTTTTCAATCACTTACGAAGCAATAACGCCTCAAGACCATCGCTTTCCCATAATAGGTAACGCGCTAGGTAACAGCATCACCCCCTTGGTGCCGGAGAGAAGTTCTTCCTGGTAGCATCATTGGTCCTGCCTACACATTGAAAAAGGAGGAATACGATGAAGCTCATACATAAGACAGTCGCCTATACAGCGTCGGCCCTCTTTCTCATCGTTCTTCACTCTCCCGCCGAAGCAGCCAAGGGGCAGCACTATCCCGGAGAAAATTGCGTGTGTAAGGGATGTGACAATGGTAAAGACCTTTATGGCAAATGCGAAGTCGTTTGTTTTGACAAGGAGGTATTTGCGAAGGGAAGCGAGTCACATGACTACTGTAAAAAATAAGTACGTGGGGCCGAAAGGCCGAGCTCAGAAACTCATTGTCGGGTTTCGCCCAGAGGTTCGTGCACGCCACGGCCTTATGCTCGGCATGCGACAACCGCTCGATGGACCGATCTTCGAAACGCTAGAGGATGCTCGCAATTGGTGCATCCATGCCATGATCAGCCACTTCGACCGGAGGCTGGGGATGTCCGATGCGACGATAGAACCGTTCAAAGGGATGGTGGACTGCGGCGGCCCACCCCCAGACCCCGCCCAACTTCGGGACATCGAGCGGATCTGTGCGGAGGCGGCGAAGGAGCGCACAGGGGGGCGGGAGGAAGGGTAAATGGGGAAGGTGGTTTACCAAAGATTCGGTCTCGCGATGCCGACTGATCCAGACTTAGTCATGGCGCTTGGACAATTGGCCATCGCGCACACACAACTGGAACTCGTTCTGCGGTATATCATCAAGACCCTCTCTGGCCTGCATCTTCATGAGGCACTGGATGGGACCGCCGAAGAACGGATGCCTGACTTACGGGCTCGCATTAAGCAACTATTTAAGGACAGGAAAGCGACGGCGACCCAAAAGATCAAACTGAACGCCTTGCTGCACAAAGCGAAACACCTGACCGAAAAACGGAACGACTACCTTCATGCGGTCTATTCCAGCACAGCAGCAGGGCAAGCCTTGATAAAGAGCGCCGATCACAGGTGGGGGCCAGCGCCGACACCGGATCAAGTCCAAGCGGTGACCGCTGATCTCCTGGCCTTATGTACGACGCTGAATGACGCCAGAGGGGACGGGTTCATCGCTGAGGTCGGACGTCGATCCACTCAAACGAGTCCCTCCTCAGACAGCCCAAGCTAAACCGCCAACCTTAGAATTAGCCGGCTCGCTTGAACAAGTCCGCCCGCCCTTCCTTCTGACTGTAAGCAGGATTCTTGATTTTGATCCAATGCCGTCCGTTGGGATTGTTCTCGTAGGGACTGTCTTCCCGCTTTGCTTCTTTACCGGCAATTATTGCCATCTGAGCAATATTGCACAGACCGCTACGGGGAATTTATGGATAATCGTTTTCTCTAATAGGTGCGAATTGAAGCTTAATGGTAAGCCTATCGCGGTGCCTAACGGAGACAGCAGGATATCGCAGTTCCTGAAGTGCAGCATGGTTCTAGTGGACTTGCTACAAAGGGATTATGAATTAAGTTCCTTGGAGCGGGTCCGCATGGACAACTATCTGCGTTTGATTGACATATCTTACAATTCTTGGAAGCAGCGCATGGACGGGCGCCCGAAAAGGCTATCTAAAAAGTGAACGGTGAATCTGTCCATTCTCTGGATTCACGTCAATTCCTATGACTACTGCCGTTTCCTGCCACTGTACCGGCTGCTCTAAGTGTCAACGAGAAGACAACCATTGTCGGCGCTCAGTCGTGTTCGACGTTGGCCATCTGTGCGAAGAGTGTCACGAGCAGGCGGCTGACACAAGCGGCCAAACCGACGCAACTAGCCGCAATTGGAGTTGCTGGAAAATTACCTAGTTCCCGCCGGTCTCGACTTCCGTCAATATTGCCGACATGGATATAAGACACGCCGTTGCAGAGTATGTGACGCGGGGGAACGAGTTATTCCAGCGATTATGTTCCAATGAAGCAGCCATGCTGACATCAACCGACCTACACATGCTTCGAATGCAACTTTACATTCTTGATACGGAAGCCAGAAGATTGGAGCGTAAGAAAAGTGAGTCGAAGGTTAATGACCCACCAGCGGCCTAAGTAACTATTATGCGGGTCCTTGAAGGGCTGTGACTGTTGAACCAACGACATTGGTTGAGGAATGACATGCGACACTATAACAACCCTTAGGGTAAGTCTGCCGGGCACGGAACCCCGCAAAGTGGCTCCTGGAGCCATTTGATTCTCCTTGACGCCGTCCTCTAATCTCCTCAAACTGGTGCTTACACTCTACACAACTGCCGACGGCCTCCTGGAAGGCCCGACCGCCGACACACTGTGAGAAAGGCGGTTGGCCTATGTCGTTCTCCCTACGAACATCTGTCCGCGAAGAAGTTCAGAACTACCTGAATTCTAGACCCATCGAGATCCTCCTCGTCGATGACCATCCCCAGGTTCGAAAACTCTTGCGTGAGATGATCGAGACGTATGACGACCTCAGAATCGTCGGGGAAGCGGTCAATGGCGAGGAAGCGGTGCTGCTTGCGGCCAAACTCAAGCCTGCGGCGGTCGTCATGGATGTTCACTTGCCCGTCCTGAATGGCGTACCAGCCACAACATTGATCAAGATGAACAATCCGTTTACCGTTATCATTGGGTTGACTGCGGGCGGTCCCGATGAAGACGAGAAGGCCATGGTCATCGCTGGCGCGGCAGTGGTCATCAATAAGAGCGACGTGTTGAGCGCGCTGTATCCCGCCATTTTCAATGCCGTGAAACAAGTCAAGAATCCGGTCTAGAGGGACGATTTTCGACCATAAAATCCGAGCAGTGTAATCCTACGCTTGCCGCAAAAGTCGGCGCTCCACTACAATAATCGCCTTGCTAGGGGGAACATCCCAGGGCGAAGCCCATATGGGTGAGATTAGAGTAGAAAGCTCACAAGCTACGAGCGGCCTTTGCGAATCTCCCACCGCTCAGCTTGCTGAATGAGCTGCGACACTACCATCGGCCAGAGACCAGGACGAATCCAATGCGCTCCGCTTGCATTTCAGCTTCATACTGAATGACTTCTCTAGTTCAAGGTATGTAGCCTAAATACCTAAGCTACAAGGCCCTATTCCGTATCTCAAATTCTGATGTACCTTCGCGCTGTATACGACTACCTATGCGCGAAGAACAAAAGTGCGTTCAACAAAATCTGAAAGTCATACGAGAGTATTTGCTGAAGGCATTCCCAGGATTCGACTTGATCGAGGACACAGCCGAGCCCAGCGTTTGCCACCGATTCACGTTGACGAATGCGAAGACTTTTGAGCAGTTCAAATTGAAGGTAGGATGGGTTCGGCTTTCTGACCTATCCAGTGATGGCGAGATGATGCGGCGATTACTAGTGAACAGCGACTTGGCTGGCAAGATGCGG
>JAICVE010000401.1 GCA_025935475.1 Nitrospira sp.
TCGTCCGGGGCTACCAGGCAAATCCCGCTCAGCCGCTCGATGAGCCCACTACTCTGGCTATGAAAAACTTTTTAGACTGTCTCAAGCCCGGCCCACCCTCTCAGTCCTAGCCACGGCCATGGCCAAGACCTCATAGTTTTGGGGATTGAAAAGCCCTCTACTGGCTTGAGACGGTCTGAACAGTTCACTCTCCGTTGGGCAGATATCGACCTGGACCGTGGGCTAATTACCTTGCCGCAAACGAAGTCCGGTCATGTGCAGTACGTGCACCTCACGGAAGAGGCGAAGCAGATATTGAGAAGCCTCATCCCTGGAAACACCTCTGTCTGGGTCTTCCCGAGCGACAATCCTGAAACCCATCTTGACGCCGATAACTTCTATGGACGGATCTATATGCCGGCACTGGTGAAGGCCAAACTGACAGGCGTGACCTGGCATACCTTGCGGCACACCTCGCCTCTCGGCTCGCCATGAATGGAAAGGCTCCCGGCACCATTGCGGCGCTGCTCCGGCACAGCGGGACGGATTTGGTGGCTCGCTATGCACACCTCTCCCCGACTCATCTACAAGAAGCCCTGGATGGGCTAGCAGCATTCGGTAAGGTCAAACTCGAGATCAATCAGACCATCGGCGAACGCAGAGAAGAGGCAGGGTTTTCAGTTCCAACCGTGACGGGAACCGGAATCGTTTGCGAACAGAAGGGAGATGAAGATGGGGAAGTCGTTGATAGTGTTGGTCGGGGCGAGAGGATTTGAACCTCCGACATCCTGCTCCCAAAGCAGGCGCGCTACCGGGCTGCGCTACGCCCCGATCCGAATCTATTGTGCAACAAGTCGCGCACTTGTGCAAAGGCTTTCGCCCGATGGCTGATGCGATTCTTCTCTTCGCTCGAAAGTTCGGCCAAGGTTTTGCGCAGTTCCGGCACGTAAAACACGGGATCGTAGCCAAACCCTCCAGCCCCGGCCGGCTCCTCTGTGATCAGCCCCTCAAGCCGACCGGTCGCCACCTCCACCCTCTGGGAAGGCAGTGCCACCGCGGCCACCGTCACAAACCGGGCTGTCCGGCGGTCGCGGGGCACCCCGGCCATCTCGCCAAGCAATTTTCGCCAATTGTCTTCATATGTCGCCTGCAGGCCGGCGTAGCGAGCCGCATAGGCCCCCGGTCGCCCCCCCAAGGCGTCCACTTCCAATCCAGTGTCGTCGGCTACGGCCAACAGGCCGGTCGCTTGTGAGACCGCACGGGCCTTTTTGATTGCGTTGGCCTCGCAGGTGTCACCGTCCTCGACCACGTCGGGCACCTGCGGAAATTCATCCATTGTGTGGATCCGAATGGGCAGGTCTCCGAGGAGCTGAGCAAGCTCTGCTCCTTTGTGCCGGTTACGGGTGGCGAGAACGAGTTCCCGGTGCATTGGGGCTGATCCGTTAGTCCAACGCCCCGATGAGGTCGCGCTGTAATGCGGTCAGTGTTTGAATGGCCCCCCACCCCTGTGCAAGAAATCCGTCCATGTCCTGCTTGGCGAATGGAGTCTTTTCCGCCGTTCCCTGAATTTCGACAAATTGCCCCTTTCCGGTCATGACCAAATTCAGATCCACCTCGGCCGTCGAATCCTCGTTGTATGCCAAGTCTACAAGAATTTCTCCGCCCACCTTGCCGACGCTGATCGCCGCGAGGTAGTCGGTCAGGGGCCGCTTTTTAATGAGGCCACGCGTTTTCAAGATCGCCAGGGCATCGGCAAGGGCAATGAACGACCCAGTAATCGAAGCGGTCCGTGTACCGCCATCAGCCTGAATCACGTCGCAATCGATCCAGATGGACCGTTCTCCCAGCTGTGTCATATCGGTGACGGCTCGTAGCGAACGTCCCACGAGGCGTTGAATTTCCAAGGTCCGTCCGCCTTGTTTACCCTTGACCGCTTCCCGCGGCGACCGGTCGTGCGTGGCCCTCGGCAACATGGCATATTCCGCTGTGACCCACCCCGTGCCCTTGCCTTTAAGAAAAGGAGGCACCTTTTCTTCGATGGACGCCGTGCAGATCACCTTCGTGTCGCCCATTTCGAACAGCACTGATCCCTCGGCATGTTTGATGAAATTTCGCGTGATTTTGACGGGGCGAAGTTGATCCCTTCGCCGGCCATCTGCGCGTAGCAACCCCGCTCCTGTGTGCATGAAATCTCTCCCAAAGAAATTGGCGCATTATAGTGAACCACCTCTCAAAGCGCAATGAAACCGGCCGGCGTCGTGCGCAGCATAAGACATACAGTTTTTCCAATGCCACGTGTGTACAATCTCGTGGCACACGGTCGAAATTCTGTACAACGCCCCTAGGATGCTCACCACCGTGACAGACCCTCTTTTGGTTGTTCACACGAATACTTCGGACGCCAAAACCATTTCCGGATATGGACAATATTGCCGCGAGTGAAATAGACCGTCACTCTTATCACGATCCTCCAACTCAGCAAAAAATCATTAATTAGTGGCACAAAAGCTGCACCACGTTCTACAGTCTTTCTAAGACGATCGAAGTCAAACCGACAGCGCGCATCGAACCTCCTTGAACCGATAGAGTCTCCGCCTATGACGTTGCTGCTCGACCGATCCAGCCAGCAAGCCCTCCTGGAACTAAAACGCGTATTGATTGTCGATGACGAAGAGCCAATCCGCCGTCTGCTCGGCTATATGCTGCAGTCGCACGGCTATGAGGCGGTGCTTGCCGCAGACGCGAGGGAAGCCCGCCAGCGGCTGGATGAAACGCCATTTGCGTTGATGCTATGCGATGTGAATATGCCCGGGGAATCTGGCATGGACTTGGTCAGCCACACCTTCCGGCAGCATCCGTACACCGCCGCCATCATGGTCACGGGCCTGGACAGTCCCCTGCTGGCCAACGCGGCGCTCGACATGGGCGCCTTCGGGTACATCATCAAGCCGTTTGAA
>JAICVE010000519.1 GCA_025935475.1 Nitrospira sp.
GGCGGGGTTTGGCGGGAAGACAACAGCCAGGCGGGATCTGTCCCGGTCATGATCGGACGGCAATCACCTGCCATGATCTGGAGCCGCAGCATAAGAGCTCTCCGACTCAGGAGCGATTGAACTCAAGGCTTGGACTTAAAAGCATAGAGATGCTTGCTCGTCCGAACATAGAGCGTGTTGTCGACAATGGCCGGCGTCGCCGCAATGCGATCTTTCAGCCGATTTCGGGCCACGACCTCGAATGTGGGGCCCGCGCGAAAAGCCGTGACGACTCCGCTCACTGAACAGGCGTAGATGATTCCATTGGCTGCCACGAGCGATGAATAGTAGCTGCCTGGCGATCCCAGTCGCTCCTGCTCGTAATTTGGCTCTCCCGTCGCTGCCTTCAGAGAGGTCACCATCCCGCCATCGCGCACAAAATAGACGGCACCACGATAGACCAGAGGTGATGCAACGTAGGGAAGCCCTCGCTTGTACTTCCACACGACGTGACTCTCTGAGATGTCGCCTTGACCGCCAGGACGAAGGGCCAGGGCAACATTCTCGCCCTTAAGCACGACGGCAACGAAAGCTTCCCACTCTTCCCGGGAGAGTCGTTGATCATGGTTTGTGTCGAGGCTGGCAAAAAGAGTCTTCACCATTGGCGATTTGGCTTCATCCAATCCGATCACACCATCGTGGTTTTTGTCCTCCTGCTCGGCCACGGTGACAAATGCCGGCATGGGCGCATCGTCCTTGCCCGCGGACCAGCCGGCGAAAAAGAGCAATCCATCGCTGATCACCGGAGTCGTGCACATCGCGGAAGGCAATCCATGCACGCGCCAGCGTTCGGCCCCGGTCTTCAGATCATAAGCGACCATTTGGAGTGACCCCGGCAGAACCACCTCCTGGCTCTGACCGTTCATCCACGCCACAGGCGTTCCAAAACTGGATTTGAATTGGGAACGATCAGCCCTCCACCTGGTTTTCCCGGTGGCGATATCGACGGCCAACAGTTCCGAGCCCTCCATTTGGTCGCGATTGAGCAGGACGACGTGGCCGGCGATGACCGGCGAAGTGCCAGAGCCGAAGTCGCCCACTTGCCGCGCCGTCGGCAGAGCGAGCTGCCAAAGGTCCTTGCCTTCGAAGTCATAGGCCCGCAGCCCGCACGAACCGAAATAGACGATCACGCGTTGGCCGTCCGTCGTTGCCGTCGCGGTGGCGGGGCTGCCTTCGGTGGGATGGAACGATTCGATCTTTTCTGCGGGCGCAACGCGTCGCCAGCGGATCCCTCCGTCCGCACGATTGACGCAGAGCGTGGCCAATTTGCCTTCGGAAAATGTGGTCAGGAAAATTCGATCGCCCCAAATGCATGGCGACGAGATGCCTCCCGGCAGTTCCACGCGCCACACGACGTTGCTCTCAGGGCTGAACTGAGTGGGAGGTGTCTCGCCGTCGGCGATGCCCGCACCCGCTGGCCCGCGGAACTGGGGCCAGCGCGCCTCGGCCGCGGGCAAGGGATTGGTTCCGAAAAGAGTCACGCCGAGGAGTACCGCCGCCCATGCGTTGCTTTCGTGGAACAGATTGGTGTCGCGCATAATTTATCGATCAATGCTTTGAGATTTAGTGCTGCGTGAGCCGTGATGAGCCTCTGTGAATA
>JAICVE010000166.1 GCA_025935475.1 Nitrospira sp.
CGCCCATCTTTTCGGCCCGATCGGCCGCCAAATACGGATCGTAGGCGATGACGCGCATGCCGATGCCTTGGGCCAACTTGGTCAAATGACTGCCGATCTGCCCGACCCCGACAATCCCGAGCACTTTGTTGAAGAGTTCGACCCCCATGAACTTGTCTTTTTCCCACTTCCCGGCCTTGACGGACGTGGTCGCCTGCGGAATCCGCCGGCTCATCGCGCAGATCATCGACATCGTGTGTTCGGCCGTCGTGACGGTGTTGCCGCCCGGCGTATTCATGACGACGATGCCCCGGCGCGTCGCGGCCGGCGTATCGACGTTATCCAGGCCCGAGCCCGCACGCCCGACGACTTTCAACTTCGCCGCGGCGGCGATGAGCTCTTCTGTGACCTTTGTTCCCGACCGGACGATCAAGCCGTCGGCATCCTTGATTTCCTTGAACAATTCGTCCTTCGGCATCTTCGATTTCACCACGACGGTGAAGCCGGCCTGTTCCAGAAGCTCAACGCCCTGTTTCGAGAGACTGTCGCTGACCAGAATCTTCATGCGTACCTTGCCTACGTAACCATCAAGAGTTCTTGTGCCTTCGCGACGCCGCTGCCGAGTCTGACCGGATGGCCCAGCCCTTTCAGCACCATTTCAGTCGCCGCCATGGCCGTAATGACATCGAACCGATCGGCATAGCCCATGTGGGACAACCGAAAAATCTTGCCTTTCAAGTGATCCTGCCCTCCGGCCGCCGTAATGCCGTACTGCACCCGTAAGTTTTTGTAGATGGCCTGTCCATCGACGCCGTCCGGCGCCGACACGGCAGTCAAGGCATCGCTCGGCGACTCCTTGGGAAACAAGGCAAGGCCCGCGGCCTGCATGCCTTCGCGCATCGCCCGGGCCAATTGCCCCTGGCGTGTGAAAATCTTTTCGAGGCCCTCCGTCTTCAGCATTTTGATCACTTCCTGCAATCCGATAATCAGAGACACCGTCGGCGTGAAGGCCGTCTGATTCTTGACCTGGTTCTCGCGTTCCTTCTTAAAGTTAAAATAAAAGGCCGCATTCTTGGCTTTGTCCGCGTGTCCCCACGCCTTCTCGCTGACGCTGACGAACGCCAGCCCGGGCGGGAGCATCAGAGCCTTTTGCGAACCGGTGATCACGACGTCAAGGCCCCAGGCGTCGGTCTTGATGTCGAACACGCCGAGCGCCGTAATCGCATCGACGACTAAAATCGTCTGGTCATGGGCCTTGACGATCTCGCCCAACGCCTTCACGTCGTGCGACACGCCGGTCGAGGTCTCGCTCGCCTGGACATAGACGGCCTTGATGGCGGGATCTTTCTTCAGCGCGTCGGCCACCAGCTGGGGATTCACCGCGTGGCCCCATTCGACCTTGAGCTCGGTCACCTGCACGCCGAATGTTTTACAGATCTTTCCCCAACGTTCTCCGAACTTTCCGCCGTTGATACACAGGGCCTTATCACCGGGGGACAGAAAATTCGACACCGAGCCTTCCATGCCGCCGGTGCCGGACGCCGCCAACATCAACACGTCGTTCCGGGTCTGGAACAACCACTTCAGCCCGTCTCGTGCTTCGGCGAAAATGGGGTCGAACTCGGGAGCCCGATGATGGATCATGGGCCTGGCCATCGCGAGCAGGACTTCTGGCGGGACAGGCGTCGGACCGGGGGCTAGCAGGTACCGCTTGAGCATTGACGGATCCTCCTGGAATGGAACGCACGAAGGGGCTAGGAAGGGCCGACGATACCACTGCCTTCCGAAGAGTGTCAAGGCAATGGCCGCGCAGGTTTATCGTGATGTTGCAGCGTCATGTGGGCATGAGAGATCGAGCGACGGTCTCATGCGCCTCCGCTGGCTGCTACGAAAGAAGGGATTCGTCCCTCGTGCAATTTCTTGACAACCTTCCTCACCATAGATACTCTAACGGCACGGATGATGCTTATGCTGTTCCCATTCCATGCCGCGGTGCTGACCTTTCTGCTCTGTCTCGCACCCGTCACAGGTCTTTCGGTGGCGGTGGCGGAGACCGCGGCCCCCAGCCAGATCGCCGAGGCGCCCGTCATCAACCCGTCGGAGGAGCCGACAGCGGATCCGGCCGATGAACCCGACGCGAATCTGGTGCCGGTCGAAACGGAACTGCCTCCAGACTCCCAATCCGCATCCGATCCGCACCCCGATAGCCGGGTCCCAAGAGCTGAAGACCTCCTCACGGTCACTCCTCCACAGCAGTCGCCGGCGTTACGGTTTTCGGATTCATTCGACGCTCCAGCCGAAACGGCGCAAACGACGCCCTCCGGCACGCTCACAGAAGTGAGCGAGCTCTACAATGTGCCGATCGTGATCGATTCTTCGGTGCAAAGTCATATCCGTTACTTCAACACCTCGATTCGGAACCGGTTCGAACAATGGCTGGTACGATTGAGCCGCTACCGACCGCTGGTGGAGACTATTTTCACCGAATTCCACCTTCCGAGCGATCTGGTCTATCTGTCACTCGTCGAGAGCGGATTCAATCCCTACGCCTACTCACGGGCCAAAGCGACCGGTCCATGGCAATTCATGAAAGGCACGGCCAAGGTGTACGGCCTGCGGGTGGATGCCTACATCGACGAGCGGCGCGATCCGATCAAGTCCACGGTGGCCGCGGCTCGGTATCTCCGAGACCTCTATGATCTGTTCGGCGCGTGGCCGTTAGCCATGGCGGCGTACAATGCCGGCGAAGGCAAGGTCATGAGGGCGCTCCAGAAAGCCCGGGCGGAAAGTTTTACCGACATTTCAAAGACGCGGTTGATCCGGCGCGAAACTAAGGAATATGTGCCACGGTTCATGGCTGCGACAATCATCGCCAAGAATCCCGACCGCTACGGCTTTCCTCAAGAAGCCAGCGCGCCTCATCAGTTTGAGGAGGTGGTCGTCACCAGGCCCTTGCATTTTCATGCCATCGCGAATGCCACTGGGGTGCCCTATGCAGAACTGCGGCTCCTCAATCCTGAACTCCGTCGGGACGCCACGCCGCCAGGCGACGATGCGTATCTCTTAAAGGTGCCTGTCGGCACGAAAGCCAAGGTGGAACAGCTCCTCGACCGCATCCCCACCTATAAATTCCCGCCGCTGGCCAGGTCGCAATTTGCGTCGGTCGGCTCTTCTCGGTGGTACAAGGTTCGTGTGGGAGATACGCTCGAGAAGGTCTCCCGCCGATTTCGCATCCCGCTGAAGACCCTCAAGACGAGAAATAATCTGATCGGCCCGACCATCAGACCCGGAGAT
This sequence comes from Nitrospira sp., assembly GCA_025935475.1. Classification (GTDB taxonomy): domain Bacteria; phylum Nitrospirota; class Nitrospiria; order Nitrospirales; family Nitrospiraceae; genus Nitrospira_C. The sequence continues at coordinate 3,274 of JAICVE010000166.1, forward strand.
TTCCTCGTCATCAGTCGGTAAGGTTCAAGCCAACGCGATAGCATTGGTCTCCACAGCCACTGAAGCTGCGGGTGAACACTTACTTTTTCGGCTTTGTGGGGGCAGCGGGCGCTGGAGGCGGAGCCGCAGGCTCCTTCGATTTGACGTCGAGCACTTTGGTTCTCATCGCAGCTTCGCTGGTGAACGGCGAACTGGGGTAGGTCTTGATCAACTCTTGATAATGCGCGATGGCCCCCTCGGGGCGCGACTGCGACTCTTCCAGGCGCGCCAATTCAAACAGCGCTTGATCCTTCAATAATGCCCCCGGGCTTCCCACGATCTCACTGAACGCCTTCGCCGCCTGCTCGCGGTCGCCCTTCAAGAGATAACTGTAGGCCAGGCGCTGTTGAACCAGTGCTCCTAACGCTGGGTTGCCTCCGTACAGCACCAAGAAGCGCTGATAGGTGTCGATCGCGGCAGCCAGATCGTTGGCCTGGAACTGCGCGTTGCCGAGATGAAATAACGCCAAGGGCGCCGCCGCCGTGCGAGGATATTGTTCCACGATTTCCCGATACTTGGCCATCGCCTGGTTCAAGAGACTCTCTGCGTTTTTGGAATCGGCGGTCGAACGGGCCATCAAGAGAAGCGAGGCTTCCCGATCGAGCTCTTGCGCCTTCTCGGTCGCTTGGCGGTCCAGCCAAAACACTCCGCCGACGGCGGCGCCCGCAAGCAGGAGCACGGCGAGGCCGACCAACAAGGGACGCCGGTATTCCTGGAGCCGATGAAGTTGATGCTCCAATCCACTCAGCAGATGGGCTTCATCGACCTGAAGAGTTTTGGTGGGAACTTTGATGCGGTAACTCATTGAGACCAAGTGATCGGGTGCCCCCATTTCCTCGGACGACCCTTGCGCCTTATACTAAGATCGTCGCAAGCTTGTCAATGCAATGCGCCACGCCAGGGAGATCGCGTGTGCTGCCCCCGCAACGCTTCGTCCTCGCCGCCATGTATGTTTGAAGACTACCTCGAGGAGTTGGCCGCAAAGCATTTGACGCGGAGGTTGCTGCCGCTGGAATCGGGCACGGGTCCGGTCGTCCGTATCGCAGGCCGCGACGTGCTGCTGTTCGCCTCGAACGACTACCTGGGCCTGGCCGGTCATCCCGAGGTGGTGGCCGCTGCAGTTCATGCCACAGAAACCTATGGAGCCGGATCGGGCGCGGCGCGGTTGGTATCGGGGTCGCTGCCGCCGCACCAACAGCTTGAGCAGGCCCTTGCGCGGTTCAAAGGCGCCGCATCCGCACTGACGTTTGGCTCCGGCTACCTCGCCAATGTCGGCGCTATTCCGGCCCTGATCGGCCGCGGCGGATTGATCCTTGCCGACCGCCTGTGTCATGCGAGCCTGATCGACGGCTCCCGCCTGAGCGGCGCCGACGTCCGTATCTACCGCCATAACGACATGGAGCATCTGGCGGCGTTGCTCGCCAAACGACGAGCGGGCCGCCGGACGCTCATCGTCACGGATGGAGTCTTCAGCATGGACGGCGATCTCGCTCCTCTACCCGAGTTGGCAACCCTCGCACACTCATATGAGGCGCATCTCTACGTGGACGACGCACATGGCACGGGCGTGATGGGCGCGCACGGCCGTGGGACGGTGGAGCACTACGGGGTAGAAGCGCGCATTCCTCTTCATATGGGAACACTGGGAAAGGCGTTGGGCAGCAGCGGTGCCTTCATCGCCGGTCCGGATCCATCGATCCAATATCTCCTGCACCGCTGCCGGTCCTTCATGTTCGGCACGGCACCGACGCCCGGTTCCGCGGCCGCCGCCGTCGCCGCGCTGCAGATCGTTGTGCGTGAGCCTGAGCGCCGACGACGACTGTGGGACAATCGTGAGCGCCTGTGTGCGGGCTTCCGTCGGCTGGGTTTCACGTTGGCACCGACCGCCAGTCCGATCATTCCTATCCTGATTGGTCGCGCCGAGACGGCGCTCCGGTTTGCCGAACAGCTGCTCGCCAACGATATCTTCGCCCCCGCAGTCCGTCCCCCCACCGTTCCCGCCGAAACCAGCCGCATCCGCGTCACGGTGACGTCGGAACACGCCGCGGCACACATCGATCAGGCTCTCGTCGCCTTCGAGCGAGCCGGGCAGATGACCGGCGTGCTCTAATCACTCGCGCCGAATACGGAGATTTGATTGCTTTCTCGGATTCTTGTGGCATCATCACGTCGATATTAGCCGTCGCCCCGGATGACCTTGCCCGGGCCTTTCTACTAAGGAGCTGTCTTCATGGATATTTCTAAGCTGTTGACGTTTTCGGCAAAGGAAGGCGCGTCGGATTGCCACATCAGCGCCGGCGAGCCGCCCATGATCCGCCTCCATGGAGACCTCAAAAAACTGGACCACCCGCCGTTGACCGCAGAAGAAACCCATGCGCTCGTCTACGACATGATGAGCGACGCGCAACGAAAGAACTTCGAGGAGAAACGCGAGTGCGACTTTTCATTCGAATTGGGCGACATCGCACGGTTCCGCGTCAACGTCTTTGTCCAGAATCGTGGACTCGGTGCCGTGTTCCGGAACATCCCGACCGAGATCATTCCGATGGAGAAGCTGGGGCTCCCGCCAATCGTCCGTCAGCTCTGCGACAAGGAAAAAGGCCTGATCCTCGTGACCGGTCCGACCGGCTCCGGCAAGTCCACCACCCTCGCCTCGATGGTGGATTACCTCAACAACACTTTCGAAGGCCACATCATCACCATCGAAGACCCAATCGAGTTCGTTCATAAAACGAAAAAATGTCTCGTGAATCAGCGTGAGCTCGGCGTTCACACGCTGTCCTTCACCAATGCGCTGAGATCCGCGCTCCGCGAGGATCCCGATATCATCCTGGTGGGAGAAATGCGCGACCTCGAAACAATTCAGCTCGCCCTGACGGCCGCGGAGACCGGGCACCTCGTCTTCGGCACCCTGCACACCTCCAGCGCACCGAAAACCATCGACCGCATCATCGACGCCTTTCCTCCGGCCCAGCAGTCTCAAATCCGCACACAGCTGTCGGAGGCATTGGAAGCCGTCATCACGCAAACGCTGCTCAAGAAGAAAGCCGGAGGCCGAGTCGCCGCCCTGGAAGTCATGGTCGCCACC
>JAICVE010000302.1 GCA_025935475.1 Nitrospira sp.
CGGCACGCGAGGAAGTTCGACAGGTCCGTCGCGGCCAGAACTGCCGCCTTGTCAGTCATTCGCATGGTTTCTTTACCCTTGTGGAGTGGGCCGGTTTAGCATCCGGCGATTTGCTTCGTTGCGATATGGCGCACGTGAGAGTAGCTGAAACGCATACCGATTCACCCTAAAGAAAGCAATCCTTCTAAAGCAAGGACGTGTTGAGCTCATGGTGTTTGAATGATCAGCGATGCCATTGCCCGTATTTCACTCCGGTGGACGGCAATCAACACGAAGTCAATGGTCCCCCCTAGCACGGCCGGTGGTTGTACTTCCGGTCAGACTCCTGCTGATCTAATTGCTTCCGCATATGCTCAACATCTAGTTGTTGCTGTCGCTGCCGGAAATAGTCGTACTGCTGTTGTTGTGGCGAGCGATTTAGATAGTCCTTCGCGATTGCTGTGACCGTGGTATCGAAACAGATGCCGAGCAAGATACCGGCTAAGAAGCCTCGCATGGTCGTCTCCTTCCTTTACATATTCCGGTGGCGATCATCGGCCTTCAATGTTCCACCCGCTGCCGTACGGATTATTCGGTGAATCCGGTCTGAACGGGCTTCCCGCGCCGAATTCGTTGTTGAGCGAATCGGGCGAGAATGGTGACCCGTAGCGGCCAAATTGATTCGACGTCGAATCCGAATCATACGGATTCGCGCTCAGCTTGCCGCGGTAATTCCCCTGTTGGTCGTAAAGCCTCGGTGCATCAGTAGCGAAGGGATTCGTTGCCGATTTGTTACTGAAGGGGCTGCCATAGGGACTGTAGGGATTGTTAATGCCGTTCGGTGCAAAGGGACTCCCCTTCCCGAACGGATTGCTGCTGGATTCGTAGTTGAACGGATTGGCGCTGAGATTCCCGAGATCTTCGGCGTGGCCGATGCCAGTCGCCACCAAAATGCCAGCCGCCATCCAAATTATGATGCGCATTTTGCCTCCTCAGGCCTCCGGTCCTGTCTCATTGTTTGACGCCTTGTTTGACCTCTTGTCGCTCCGCCGGTATTGAGCTGTCGTTTCCGATAACTGGTTGAACGTTTCATCTATGTTCGCCCTGCAGAAGGAGACCCGGTTATCGCCTGCGATGCCAAGATCTTCACCGGCGGCCCACACGTCGTGATCGGCGCCGAGGTAAATGAAGGTCCAGCCCTCCTTCTCGCAGGATTTGATCAGGGCGAAGATCTGCTTCCGGGTATATTCGGTCGAGGCATTTTCCAAGCCGTCCGTCAAAATGACGCAGAGCTTTTTCATGCCGGCGGGCGCTTCTTGTCTGGCCGTAGTCAACGTGCGTCCAATCGCGTCGTAGAGCGGGGTTGTGTCGTGAGGCCGATAGGTCTCGACGTCCAGATCCTGCACCTGATCGATGGGCACGGTCTTATGTCGCACTTCGGTTTTGTCGGCGTTGAACAGCGTCAACGTGAACTGAGTCTCAGCCGGCTCTTGGCGCAATCGGGCGACATACTGGTTGAAGCCGGTGATCGCCGCGCCTTTGCACGACTGCATCGAGCCGGTTTCATCGAGGATGAGCGTGACATAGAGTGGTTGAGGCATATTGTCTGGGAGTCCGTTCTGATGGTGTGTCATGCATCGCCTCCTGGTTGAGTTGCGAATGGAGGCATTTTAGAGGAGCGCTGTGACACCTGAGGTCACGCCGAATCAAAAAAGAGGAGTAAATGAATGTGGAGCTAGGAATGGGGAGGACTGGCGAAAGTCTGAAAAGACAGTGGTTTACGTGCTGAAGCCAATACGGCGTGGCTTTGAGGCGGGCTCGGCCATCAGCTCCCGGATAGCTTCGAAGACGACCCGGAACTGAGCATCGTATTTTTTCTCAAGTTCGGCAAGCCGGCGGGACAGGATTTTGTTCGAGCCGATTAATTCCCGTAGGCGGACAAACGCTCGCATAATCGCAATATTCACCTGGATCGCACGCTCACTGCGCAACACACTTGAGAGCATGGCCACACCTTGTTCAGTAAAGACATACGGACGGTATTGCCGACCTCCTCTTCTTTTTGAGGTCACAATCTGTGACCTCAAAGCAGCGGCTTCTTCATCTGTGAGCTGAAACATAAAGTCTCTCGGGAACCTCGCCAGGTTTCTTTTTACTGCTTGATTGAGAGCCTTGGTCGTCACTCCATAAAGCGTGGCCAAGTCGGCATCCATCATCACTCGCTGTCCGCGGACAGTGAGAATGATCTTCTCGATTCGCTCGTGCGGCGTCAACATACGTTGCTACTGATAACTTTTTCATTGTACAAAATCAAACGGCGAGATGGCGAAATGGTTGTATTGACGCTGCATTTAGCTGGTGATGACCGTGATCAGGAGTGAAGAATTTTTTTCGCCTCGGAGGAGACGGCACCGATGAGTCCTTGGGGTCCAAGCACCCGTACGCCGCTGCCGAAGCTCAACACCCAGCCGACCAGTTCACGGCTGTCCGCGACCGTGAGCGTCATCAGCATAGCGCCATTCTTCATTGTGGTGACCTTCTGAGTGGGATGCCACGTGCGGTCTTTCGCCCAGGCGGCGGTGGCTTTGTCGAACCGCAGTGTGACCTCGATGGGCCGCCCGCGCATGACGGTCAAGGAATCGCGCACGAACGCCTCCAGATCGAAGCCGAGCGGCATCTGGTAGGGATGATCCGTGAGCGTCACGGCGCGCATGCGCTCGACGGCAAACATCCGAGGTTCCTTTCGCAGATGGCAATAGCCGACAAGATAGAGACCGCCCGACGCATACCAGAGACGATAGGGATCGACTTCGCGGCGCGTTGTTCGCATGCGGGACGCCGAGTAGTATCGCATCTGCACCGTTCGCTTCTTGGAGATGGCCTCCGTGAGTCTATCGATGGTCTGCCGATGCTCTCGATACGTTTTATGCGGCCCAATGCCAACGGCGAACACACTCTGCATCTGTTGCACGTAATCGATCGAGGCCGGTGGCAAGAGTCGTGATGCCTTGGCCATCGCCGAATCCAACGCCGTCTTAATTTCTGTGCCTGCCAGTGGTTGTAAAAGCGACCGGCTGATGACGAGGGCCATCAATTCCGTCGGTGAAAAAGACAGTGCCGGAAGCTTGCGGAAACCGTCCATTAAGCGCCAGCGAACTCGTCCCTCAAATCGTTCATTGATCAGAGGAACGCCTGCTGCCTCCAGGGCTTCCAGATCCCGCCGCACTGTCCGTCCATGTCTGGGATAATCGGGAGGCAACCGCTTTACAATTTCATCCAGGGTAAGGCCCTGGGACGACTCCAGCAGCCAAATTAGGTGCCATTCCCGGGTGACTTGATCGTTGCGGGGCATAAGTGGTGAGACACTTACGCCCCTCAGACCACCGAATGCAATCATTCAGAAGGAGGGTCAGGATCAGAGAAGGAATGCGGCCTTCCTTCACGGCTCTCTTTGGACAGACTACTTTTCTACCGGCTTTGTCGCCTGAGAAGTAGCCTGTCCCCTTTTTCAAGCCCAATAGCCGTGTGACTATTACGTCAGCGGAATACGGCTTTTGTTTTGGGCCAACCAACCCTCAAAGTTTTGCAGCGAGGGGTTGAGGCCACGGGCAATGGCTGGGTTGCGCGGCCCGCAGAAGACCTCCTGGAAATCACGCTTGAACTGGAACATGTTGCCGAGATCTTCCGCGCCAGGGAACCCAAACTTCCGATACACGTCCGGCGACACGTCGTTGTATCGCACTTCTTGACCCAAGGCCTTCGTCAGCGCGGCCGCCATCTGTGCCCCGGTCAGATGCTCGCCAGCGATCCCGACAGTCTTGCCGATAAACTCTTTGCCCTTCTTGAAAATCGCCAGGGCACTCTTGCCGATATCCTCGACCGCGATGAGCGGGAGTTTCTTGTCGGCCATCGGGAAGGTAATTGCCAACCTACCGTCCGGACCTTTCTTGGGGCCCATTCCGAAGTAAATGAAGTTTTCATAGTAAAATGAGGTGA
>JAICVE010000313.1 GCA_025935475.1 Nitrospira sp.
CCACGAAGACGCCGATGGCATACAGCGGAATGAGGGCGTGGGTGTCGCCTTGGAAGATCACGAGCAGAAGACAGGCAAAAAATCCTAAAATAATGATGCCGTTGGAAAAGACCAGGCGATCGCCGAACGTGGCCATCTGATGGGGCATAAACCCGTCCCTCGCCAGAATAGATGCCAAATGAGGGAAGCCGGCGAAGGCGCTGTTGGCCGCCAGCACGAGGAGTGTCATGGTTCCCACTTGGATGACGTAATAGACCAGACCGGTCCCGAAGGTCAGGCGGGCCAGCTGTGAGACGACGGTCTCATCCTCCTTCGGGATGATGCCGTAATGGTAGGCCATCAAGCTGATGCCCATGAACAGCGATCCAAGAATAACGGACATCCACACCATGGTGGTGGCGGCATTCCCGGATTCTGGAGAACGAAAGGCTTTGACGCCGTTTGAGATCACTTCCATGCCAGTGACCGCCGCACAACCCGCTGCAAAGGCACGCAAGATAAGAAACAGCGTCAAGGCTTCGGTTCCACCATTCAGCCCAGTTGCAGTGACCGGAGGAAGCAGGATGCTGGCGTTCGACAGGGATCGATAGGTGCCCGCAACGACCATGAGACCCAAGGCTCCGATGGCCATATAGGTGGGCACCGCGAAAAACTTGCCCGATTCCCGCGCCCCGCGGAGATTCACGACCACGATGAAGAGTGTGAACAGCAGGCCCAACGTCGTTCGGTGGCCGAACCACTCGGGGACTGCCGAGGTGATTGCTGCGACTCCGGCCGCGACACTCACGGCGACGGTGAGCACATAGTCGATCATCAGTGCCGCGGCCGCGATCAACGCAGGCATCTCGCCAAGATTGGAGCGCGCCACAATGTAGGCGCCGCCGCCCTCCGGATATTCATAAATGATTTGGCGGTATGAAATGGTCAATACAATGACCAGAAATAGAATGGCCAGACTGACGGGAATGGACCATGCCAGCGCTGCAGTCCCCGCAAGAATCAATACCAAGAGAATCTCCTCGGTCGCATAGGCGACCGAGGAGATCGAATTAGATGAAAAGATGGCTAAGGCGAGCCGTTTGGAGAGCCGTTCGTGTGCAGCTTGGGCGGTCTTGATGGGGTCGCCGACCAGCCAACGCTTGAGGATCATGGCAAAGATTATCGCACAAACAGGGGGGGAACGAGAGGAGAAGAAGCCCTGCGACCTGAGGCAAAAGACTCAGTCTACACGACCGCTGAAACCAGGTCGTACTGTCAATAATACCAGTGGGATCAAGGGGATTGACAGCCTTTGAAAACTTGCGTATCTTTCCGATTCCCTCGCGGCCATCGCAGGCTTTGCTCGGGGAGGTTTCGTCCGTTACGCATTCTTTTTCTCATCGGCCCTCATATATTTAGGAGGTTCTTCACGAGGAACTCACGCGTTGTTCACGCTCTGTTAGTCGTCCACTCATAATTTATAAGCAAGGAGGCCAGTCCATGCTTTCTCATCTGAAAGGGGTCTTTCGACCCACCTACACCCTTGGCGTGATGGCGGCCGCAGCCCTGCTCTGGGCTCCGCTCGCATCTGCCGAGAACGCATCGTCCCATGGGGAAATGAATCATCAGCTTCCCGCTTGGGCGGAGCAGCTCAAGGGGCAGACGATCGTCGAAGACACGATGTCCGGCAAGGGCGAACGTGCCGCGATGGTCGAGCAGCAACACCAGCGCATCATGGAGCACATGTCCCATGATCCGCAGGTGCAAGGCGTCAACACCGGCATGTACAACACCTCCGCGATGATGCACCAGTATGGCGCAGGCGGGCAGGACATGCTGCTCGTGTCCGATCCTCGCGTCGAGCCGGTGGCCATCACGAGTGGGGGCAAGTGCCCGGCCACGGCGCCGGTGAAGCAGTACAACGTCTCTGCAATCAATGTCGAGATCACGCTCAACCAGTGGCTCGATTTTTATCCCGGCTACATGTACGTGTTGGACGAAAATCTCGACAAGGTCCGGGCAGAAGAAAACACCAACAAGGAAGCCCGCGACAAAGAAGGTCATGATCCAGGTGCCGTGATTAACGGCGTGCAGGCCCAGTGGATTCAGCCGTTGGTTATCCGCGGCAACCAGGGCGATTGCGTCAAGGTCAAGCTCAGCAACAAGCTGGAGGGCGGCGAGGACGTCAGCCTCCACATCCATGGCTCTGCCATGGTCGTCAGCGCGACCGGTGCTGCGGCAACGACGACCAACCCCGATACCATCGTCGCCAAGGACAAGGCCGGCGACTATGAATGGTACATTCATCCCAGCACGCAAGAGGGCGTCCGGCAGTTCCATACCTTCAGCAACGATCGGGAGCTGACGGTCATGGGACTTTTCGGCGCGTTCGTCGTCGAACCGCGCGGCTCGAGCTATCTGGAGCCGTTGGGTTCGGGCGATCCCACTCCGGCCACCAGCGGCTGGCAGACGATCATCAAGAACGGCACTGGCCCCGACTTCCGCGAGTTCGTGCTGATCTATCATGAAGTCGGCGACGAAGCGTTTCGTCCGCTGAATAAGAAGGGCGACTTCCTACCGCAGCGCGATCCGCTTACCGACGCCTATCGTCCGGGTGGCCGTGCGATCAATTATCGCAGCGAGCCGTTCGGTATCAACAACATGCACGTGCAGCACGAATACTTCGGCTTCGAGGACGAGTCGATGGGCTATAGCTCGTATACATTCGGCGACCCGTCCCCGACAATCCCGCGCTCGTACATGGGCGATCCGGCCAAGTTCCGGCTGGTGCACGGCGGCTCGGAAGTGTTCCATAGCCACCATCCACACGGAGGGACCATTCGATGGCCCCGTAGCCCGCGGGCGATCGATGACATGAATCTGTGGGCGACCGCGGTGAACGGACCCGTGAAATATCCCGTGATTCGGGCCAAGACCGACCGCGTTGACGTCGAAGTCATCGGGCCGTCGGAAGCCCTCGATCTCGAAACCGAGTGCGGATCCGGTCTCTGCCAGCAGCTGGCCGGCGACTTCCTGTTCCACTGCCACGTTGCCCACCATTATGTGGCCGGCATGTGGGGCTACTGGCGCGTGTACAACACCATTCAACAGGGTGATCTGCGGAACGACGTGATGCCGGATCTGCGCGAGCTGCCGGATCGCAAAGGCCGCATCAAGACGCCGATCTCATCCGACAAACTGATCGGCCAAACGGTCGATTGGTTCGGTACGCCGTTCAAGATCGTCGACAAGGGGAAGAGCAACTGGAAGAGCAATCCCGCCACGATCACGATCAAGGACTGGGTGGAGATGCAGTTGCCCACCCCGGGAAAGCCCGGTCATAAGGACGATGAGAAGAGCCAGATTGTGTCCTATGACGCTACCGTGCTGGACTGGACCTGGAGCGGCAGCGTGGCGATGAGCGAGAAGGAAAGCACGATCGACAATCCGAAGTATAAATCGACCCATCCGGGCAAGCGGCATCCGATCATGTTCGAGCCGCTGACCGGCAAAGTGGCGTGGCCCCATTTGACGCCGCACTTCGGCAAGCGGGTCATGTTCTCTCCGAATCACGTCGGCGCGCCCTGGTTGGAGATGATCCGGCGCGATGCCAACGGAGAGGAGAGCGTCGATCAGGCGCAGCCGGGTGAGCAGGGCAACTGGAGTTTGTGTCCGGTGAATGCCGGCCGCAAGAATTACAACGTGCATTTCATCAAGCTGCCGATCAAGATCGCCAAGGCGCAGGGTAAGGAACCGCCCGTGGTGGATCCGAACGGTTTGATCTATGTGCTGCATGAAGAAGAAGCTGCGATCAGAGCCAACG
>JAICVE010000070.1 GCA_025935475.1 Nitrospira sp.
CGCGCCACCATGGCGGTGTTCGAACGTGCGACCAAGTCCGTAGTGTTCATTTCGAACACGGCGATCCAACGAGATTTCTGGTCCTTCGACATGCTTGAGGTGCCGCAAGGCTCAGGGTCGGGGTTTGTGTGGAACAAGCAGGGACACATCGTAACGAATTTTCACGTGATTTATGGTGCGAATGCCATCAAGGTGACCTTGGGGGACCGAAGCGAACATCACGCGAAGCTCGTCGGAGCAGATCCGGATCACGACTTAGCCGTCCTGCAGATTCAGGTGCCGGAGACGACATTGGAACCTCTGGCGATCGGGACTTCTCAGGACCTGCGAGTCGGCCAAAAAGTCTTGGCCATCGGTAATCCGTTCGGATTGGATCACACCCTTACCACGGGCGTCGTGAGCGCTTTGGGCCGGACGATCAAGTCCCTGTCGAACCGGACGATCGAAGGGGTTGTCCAGACTGATGCCGCGATTAATCCAGGCAATTCCGGCGGACCTCTCCTCGACAGCGCAGGCCGCTTGATTGGGGTCAATACGCAGATCATCAGTCCGAGCGGCGCCTACGCAGGGATCGGCTTCGCAGTGCCGGTGGATACGGTCAACCGCATCGTGCCCGAATTGATCAGGCATGGAAAGCTCATTCGTCCCGGTCTCGGTGTCTCTCTTGTCCCGGATGCCATGGCCAGACGGTGGGGCATTAAAGGGTTGGTCATCGGCAAAGTCGCTCGCGGCGGTTCGGCCGAGCGGGCCGGTCTCAAGGGGGCGCGGGAAACGCCGACAGGACGGATCGAATTGGGCGACATCGTTGTCGCTGTGGCCGGCAAGCCGGTAATGACCATTGATGAGCTCATGGACGTGCTGGAGCATCACAAGGTCGGCGATCACGTCGTCGTGGAGATTCTCCGTGAGAATCGAAGAGAGAAAGTGACGGTGACGCTCCAGGCGGTCAACTAGGCCTCGCCAGACCTCCGCCGAATACCTGCCCCTCGCCTGAGGTAATCCCCAAGCCCGCTATGGTAGGATCATTCATTCGTGTCGTGTGGAGGACCATCAATGAGTGACCGCCGTATTCCGGATTCCCCTCAAGAGCCGAAACCCAAGAGCGAAGAGACTGCAGGCAAGACGGGATCCGACCCGCTCGAACTCATTGAGCAGTGCCTGGCGCTGTTTTCTGAAACCGATCCCCGTCAGAAATTGCTGTACAAGCTGCGTCATGCGGTGATGCTGTCGCAAGCCGCCAACCAACAGCGGGAAGCCGAATTCAAAAAAGTCAGCGATGTGGTGGCCAAGCTCACGGCGCCGGCCAATCGCATCGGGATATTGCTCGACATTCCCGGCGACGGCCTTGCGCGTATTGTGGTGGGCGGTGCGGAATACTATGCCAATGTGGACCCCCGTGTGGCCGCCGGAGATCTCAAGATCGGCACTCAGATCCTCGTGAACGAGGCCTATGCGGTCATCAAGACGCTGGGCTATGACCAGAACGGCCCCGTCTTGAAACTGACTGAAGCGATGGCCGATGGCCGGCTGCGGTTCGAACAAGAGATGGGTCGTCAATCGCTAATTTTACGACGGTCCACAGATCTTCTCGCCATGGAACTCAAACCCGGCGACGAGCTGCGTATCGACTCCAACCACCGGATCGCCCTGGAGAAACTCGCCGATCGCAATGCGACGAAGCATGTGCTCGACGAAGCGCCGAAGGTCACGTGGGAGCAGATCGGTGGGCAGTCAGAGGCCATCGCGGCCATTCGTAAGGCGATCGAGTATCCGCTGCTGCATGCCGCCACCTTCCAACAGTTCAAGTTCTCCCAACCGAAAGGGTTTCTTCTGTATGGACCGCCGGGTTGCGGAAAAACGCTCATCGGTCAGGCCGCGGCAGCGAGCCTCTCGAAGGTGGTCAGCGAGTCGGAGCCGGGCCCCCCGCAAAAAGGCGAAGGCCGCGCACCCATTACCGGCGGCGCCTTTCTCCACGTGAAAGGGCCTGAAATACTCAATATGTGGCTGGGCGAGTCCGAACGGATGGTGCGCGATCTCTTCGCGCAGGCGAAAGCCAGACGCCAGGACGGCGCGCTTCCGTTTATCTTTATCGACGAAGCCGAGTCCATCCTCGGTACCAGGCGTGCCATGCGCTCGTTCAACATTTCTAATACGCTGGTGCCCATGTTCTGCAGCGAAATGGACGGCATCGAGTCGCTGCGCGACGTCGTCATTATCCTCGCGTCGAACCGGCCGGATCTGATCGATCCGGCGGTGCTGCGGCCCGGCCGAATCGATCGAAAGATCAAGGTGGCACGGCCGAATCGAGAGGCCTCGATGGAAATCTTGAAGGTGTACCTGTCTGACGATTTGCCGCTCGATCCGTCCGTACTGGCCGAGTACGGCGGAGAACAGGGAAAAGCCATGGCTTCGCTGGCGCAAGTGGTGATCGATCGCATCTTCCGGAAGGCCGATGAGAATCGGTTGCTATCCGTCCGGCTTCGAAGCGGCCAGCAGAAAGTGCTCTATCGTGGTGATCTGGTCAGCGGAGCGATCTTGGCGTCGATCGTCCAGCGTGCGAAGGAAAAAGCGATCGACCGCACGATCCAAAGCGGCCGGCCGGCTGCACTCCTGGAACAGGATCTCTTCGATGCCGTGACCGCGGAATTTCGAGAAGGAGAGGTGCTGCCACCGGATGATGCCGCAGAGGAATGGTTGAAACTTCTCGATCACCATCCCGAGCAGGTCATCGGCATTTCGTCCTTCCGCCGAGGGCGGCAGACTGAAGAGCGGCTGGTGAATCAGATCATTTAGGTCCCCATGCGCTTGTTTGGCATTGAAACGGAGTATGGCATCGCGCGGCATGACCGGGACGAGAGCGATCCGGTCGTAGAGTCCATGGAGTTGGTACGGGCCTACCTCATGGGCCCGTTCGAGCGGCGCTGGGATTACGGCGGGGAAGATCCGCACGAAGACGCCCGGGGGTTCCGCGTATCGGGGCTGGCTCAGGACAAGGAAGAAGACCTCTTCTCCCGGCTCGATGCGCATCGTCCGTTTTCGTTTCACGAGATGAAAAGCGATCTCGTACTTTCCAACGGAGCCCGTTTTTACAACGACCATACGCATCCCGAATACTCGACGCCGGAATGCCGCACCTTGAAACAACTGGTGGCCCACGATCGTGCGGGGGAGCGCATCGTTCAGCAGGCGGCCGACCGCCGCAATGAGCAGATCGGAGACACGGTCGTCTCTCTCTACAAAAACAACACCGATTTTCACGGCCACAGCTACGGCTGCCACGACAATTATCTTGTCGCTCGCGCGATCCCGTTTCCCGGGCTTGTGAACGGTCTCCTACCGTTCCTCGCCAGCCGGCAGGTGATCGCCGGCGCAGGAAAAGTCGGCGTCGAAGCGCAGGAATCCGGTTTTGTTCCAGGGGCGTATCAACTCTCCCAGCGCGCCGACTTCATGGAAACGGAGTTAAGCGTCGATACGATGCACAACCGGCCTATCCTCAACACCCGAGATGAACCCCATGCAGACGAGAAGAAGTATCGCCGTCTCCATCTCATTCTGGGCGATGCGAACATGTGCGAATACGCGACAGTGTTGAAAGTGGGGACCACACAGCTCGTCCTGGAGTTGATCGCCCGCGATCGAGCCCCGGTTCTGGAGTTGGAGCAACCGGTCTCGGCGATCAAACACATTTCCCGAGACGCCGATTTGAAGGCGATGGTGAGGCTCAAGGACCGGCGCCATCTTTCAGGAGTGGAGATTCAGGAATGTTACTGTGAAGCGGCCAGTCGGGAGTTGTCGGGCATGGATCCTGAGACCGACTGGATCTTGCAGGAGTGGAGCGAAACGTTGCGGCTGCTCATGCAGAACCGCAGTCGTCTCGTCGGAAAACTCGATTGGGTGACGAAGCAGTGGCTGTTGGAAAGGTTCGTCCGGGAGGAACAGATCGGTTGGGATGATCCCTGGCTGGCCAGTCTCGATTTGGAATATCATAATATCAGTCCGGAGCGCGGTCTTCACCGAGGTGTCGAGGCGGAGGGGACAGTGTGGCGGCTCACAACGGAAGAGGACATACAGCAGGCCCTGTCTGCCGGCCCACCGGACACGCGCGGAGGACTGCGCGGGCTCTGTGTGAGGCGCTTTCCCGACCGCATTAGCCAGATGCAATGGGAGCGCATTCGATTCTCTGGCGGCTGGCGGCCATTGACGTTGGACATGAGAGATCTCTTCGATCCGACCGACGTGCAGATCTGCGCAACCTTGTTTGAGAACGCCGATTCTCCGGCAGACGCCCTCGACGCCTGGAACACCAGAAAGGAAACATCGAGATGATATTTCACATGCTTGCCGAACGACGCGAAGGACCCGTGAACCCCATGCCCAAGCCGCCGTCACCTACCGAAGAAGGGGAAGGGCCCCGCCGCCCTGAAAGCGGTTCACCCGACCAGGACAATTTGATGAAGCGGATGCGGAAAGTGGATCCGAAGCAGGCGGAACGGTACCGACAACGAACGGGGCAATAATGGGTGCTTAACGCTCAGGGCCCATGCCTTAAAATTTCAGGTGACACGATGGGGATGCAGGGAGATTTCTTTCAGCTGCTGAAGGCACAAGGCTACCACTTTGGTGCCTCGGGCGGAGAGAGCCATGATCAGCAGTTCACGACCGCGACCACGATCCTGGCGTTCAAGTACCGGGACGGCGTGCTGGTGGCGGGGGATCGACGCGCGACCGCGGGCAACATGGTGATGTACGATCGCACGGACAAGGTGCTGGAAATCGACCGGCACAGCGTCATGGCGATTGCCGGCGTGCCGGCGACGGCGTATGAGATGGTGAGGATTCTGGAGCATTCGTTCAAGTACTACAGAAGAACGCAACTCCAGGAGTTGAGTTTCGAGGGCAAGCTGCGGGCGGTGTCCAAGCTTCTCAAGGATAACGTGGCTGCTGCACTGGCCGGCACTGGCGCCGTCGCGCCGATTTTCGCTGGGTACGATTTCGAGCAAGAGACCGCGAAGATCTATTTCTACGATATTTTGGGCGCTGAGTTCGAAGGCGTGGAGTATGCCGTTTCAGGATCTGGCTCCCCCACGATCCGGGGGATCCTCCATTATGTGAATACCTGGGGCGATCAGCTCCTCAGTGCGATGACCGAAGAGCAATCGACAGTTCAAGCGTTGCGCCTCCTCACGAGCGCGGCCGAATTCGACAGCGCAACGGGTGGCGTGAACCGAGAGGCCAATCTCTATCCGGTCATCAAGTTGATTACAGCACAGGGCATCAGAACGATGCCCGAGCCGGACCTGAAGCGTCACTTTGAGGCCAGCGTCGCTCGGTCTGTCTAAGCCTGGCACCATCTCCCTCGTCTGGAGTAATCAATGTACGAAGAGCCTTATAAGTGGGTAGAGGCGGTCGGTAATCGTCGCCAATATCTTGACGAACAGTTCAAGCAGGGCAGCCCCGTCGTTGCGTTGGCCTATGAGGCGGGGATCCTGCTGCTGACCGTCAGCAAGGGGACGCCCAAACTCTACGAAATCTACGACCGTCTTGCCCTGGGAGGGATGGGGCATCCGGCGGACCTTGAAAAACTGCGGTTCAGTCTTTTGGAAATGGCGCACGTCGAGGGATTTAACCGTTCACCCTCGGATGTGACGGGCAGCCGAATGGTGAAATACGGCATCGCCCCGGTGATCAAACAAGCATTCGAAGAAGTTTTTAAGGCCCCCTTCATTGTCAAGATTCTGTTGACGGAACTCGGTGCGAAAGCCGGGAAAGAGACCTTCCTCGTCATTAATTACGACGGGACGTTCGACGAGGGGAGTCACTGCGCGGTGCTCGCCGCAACGAAAGCAGTGGAGCAGGACATGATGAAGTTGCTTCGCGCAGAGCCCGGGGGGCGATCTCTCGAGCAGGCGGTTGGAGTCGCTCTTCAGGCTTGGGCGTTGGGGGATCGATTGCAGAGGCAGGCGCTTGAAGCGGACACTGACCATGGGAGAGAGTCACAGGCCGATTCGGCATCCACCGATCTCGCAAGCCTGTCTGCCTATGTTCGTGAAACAGTCAAGGAGAAAACCATTGAGTGCGCCGTGCTGGACCGCACCCAGCCGGGCTCCGCGAAATATCGCGCCTTGTCGCCGGACGAACTGGGCCGGTTCCTGCCGAAGGACGTCCGAGCCTCATTATCCTAACGCTATGTTGAACCGCATTTTCGGGTTGGAGACCGAATATGGTCTCCTCGTTCATCAGGATCGCCCGGACCATTCTCCCACCTGGTTCGCTCACAAGATCCGCGACCATATCTTCCAGGTTCAACGTCAGGGCGTGCTCGATTTGCATCATCGCGGGCACGACGAGCCGCCGGGGAATGGCGGATTTCTGATGAATGCCGGGCGGATCTATCTCGACATGGGCCATGTGGAATATGCCTCGCCGGAATGCCAGTCGCTGACGGATATGGTGGCGACCGATCGCGCGGGAGACATGATCCTCCAACGAGCGGTTCAGGATCTTGGACTGGCCGAGCAGGTCTCGTTGATCAGGAACAACGTGGACCATGAGACGGATGCGACGTTCGGCTCGCATGAGAACTACCTGGTCACCCGTCGGTTCCCGTTCAGCCGCCGGGGCCTCGCGCCGCTGGTGACATTTCTGGTGACCCGTCAGATTTTCACCGGCTCCGGCCGCGTCGGCGCCGCGAGTCCGCAGGACGCCTGGATTCAGATGGATCGACTGATTGTGCCTCGGGCCGCGCTCGGCCATGGCGCCGCGTCACCACAGCTGCCGTTTCAGATTTCCCAGCGCGCGGATCACATTGTGAACGATTTTTTTGAGTGGGTGCAGCAGAACCGAGCGATCGTCAACACGAGGGACGAGCCGCTGGCCGATCCAAATCAGTATCGGCGCATTCACCTCCTGCTCGGCGACTCGAACATGGCCGAATATGCGACGGCGCTGAAGCTTGGAACGACGGGGTTGGTGCTGCAACTCATCGAAGACGGCAAGGCGCCTCGAGATTTGGACCTCGATGAGCCGGTAGAGACATTACAAGAAATCTCGCAGGATCAGGAGCGCGAATGGATAGTGAGGCTGCAGTCCGGGAAGTCCCTCTCGGCGATCGATGTGCAAGAGCAATTCCTGGCGGCTGCGAAGGCGCATTGCCAAGGTCAGGACGAAGAGACCGATTGGGTGCTTGCGCAGTGGGAAACGGTGCTTCAGGATCTGCGCGGAGACTATCAACAGTTAGTCGGACGTATCGACTGGGCGTCCAAGCTCTGGCTGTTAGAGACGTTCCGGGAGGCGGAACAGCTGGATTGGCTCGATCCGATGCTGAAGAGCCTTGACCTCGAATATCACAATCTCCATCCGCAGAAGGGTCTGTATTACGGCCTTGTCGAGGAAGGCCGCGTGCCCCGACTGACCACCGATAAAGCTGTCGATCTGGCGACCGAGCATCCTCCACGGAACACGCGAGCCTTCGGGCGGGGAGAACTGGTCAAACATCTGTTGACCTGTGGCCCGCCGACTGACACAGAGGGAGCCCTGAAAGAGGAACGGTTGTTCCCTGCCTACGTCATCAACTGGTCGATTGTTCAGGTGCGTGGCCGAGAAGCGTTTCCCATGGCCGATCCGTTCAAAACCTACGTCCAAGAAGTCCGCTCGTACCTTGCCAATCCCTGACCTCTAACTCCTTGATCGGCTAGCGGAAATCAACCGGTGCTATGCTTATTGCTGGCTCAACAGCGGTCAGGAGAGAGTGAGAGGAGGTCAGCATGAAGGCACGGAAATGGATGATGGAATATGGCGTGGCCATGGTCCTCGCAGTGGTCTGCGCGGTGATTCTGGGCCATTTGTCGCTCTTCCGGGAGGCGACAATCGGAAAGCTGCACGCGTCAAATCTCGTGCAGTTCATTGGATATGGCGGGGCGATTGTCTTGGCTTGGTTCGGCGCACGCCAGTTGTCCGAAGAGCCGCCTGAAGATTGGAAGTGGCTAGTCCCCTATCGAGCGCTGATATTACCCGTGACGACGCTCGTCATCGTGGGATTGGCCTACCAAGTGCTGCTCTATGCCTGCGAGCCGTTCTTGGGGAAGGGCGGCAAGGACGTCTACAACTGGGTCTTCGTCGTGGGACTCATCGCCAGCTGCGTATGGCTGATTATGACCTGGCTGCAGAAATGCGTGCCTCAAGTCGCGTCGATGGAGACACGCCGGCTCAGAAAAGCCGCCTAGATCATCTTGCCCGGTTGCCTCACGCAGGCAACCGGGCTCCACCTACCACCTCCCGCTCACAATGTCGATAATCCGGTTTTCTACCCAATACCGATCTTCGTGTGCGCGCGTTCTCTGGAAAAATCCGCAATGGCCGCCGTGGGGAGGCGCAATGAGACGGAGCCAAGCATGCTGCTGGATCACCGGCGTGACGAACATCGAGTAGGGGATAAATGGATCGTCCTGCGCCGTGATGATGGTGGTGGGCACCGTAATACGATCCAGCACATGACGCGCTCCTGAACGATCGTAGTAGTCGGCGGCGCTTCGATATCCTCCGTCCGGCGCAGTATATCGGTCGTCGAATTCACTGATGCGCGAGATGCGGTCCAGTCCTTTCAAATCCCACTTATCCGGCGAGAGCGCGGCTTTCCGTCGGAGACGCGCTTTCAGCTGCGTCATAAAGTGTCGGTGATAGATCCAGTTGCCAGGTCGTTCCAACTCGACGACGCAACGGGTTGGATCAATGTTCGGGCAGACGGCCACTGTGCCGGCTAAGGCGGGCTCCGCCCCTCCCATCTCGCCCGTCGCCTTGAGGAGGAGGTTGCCTCCCATCGAATAGCCAATCAGCCAGATGCGGCTCAATCGCTCTGTCTCGGCTAATTCGCGTATGACGCTTCTGTAATCTGCGCTGAGGCCACTGTTATACAGGGTGGGGGAGAGATGTTCGGTGCCTCCGCACGTGCGTTGGTTCATCCTCACGACATTGAGTCCGGCGGTGTAGGCCTTGGCCGCAATTCCATGCATGTAGTGCGAATCGCAATCCCCTTCAAGCCCGTGCAACAACAGTGCGGTCTGAGCGGCCAGGCGGTTCGGCTGCCAATGGCAGAACCCGACCAGCTGAGTGTCCGGCGCCGTGCGAAAGACTCGGCGCTCCGATGGAACGCCCGCTAGCAGGGGTCCACGGGACCAGTAGCGAGGAACGAGAGTCATGAGATGGCGATTACGAAGAGGCTTCGGAGCAACGAACGCCGGAAAGGAAGAAGGATCGTGCTGATGATGAAGCGCGGAAGCCGATGAAACTAGTTCTTCTCTTCGCGCAGTCATTGCCTTCAGGAGGTTGAGATCTTTGGACTTTGGACTGCCGGACGGCCAAGCCTGCTGAATGCGACCCCGAGAGTATCGAGCCATGACGTCATGATGGTCGTCAGTGCAATCACCATGATCCCGTTGGCGAACTGTATGTGAGTGACCACACCCGTGGCCAGCAGTGTGCCCAAGATGACAAACCCGAACTCCCCGGCCTGGGCGAGCAGGAAGGACAAACGGGCCGCAGGACCATGATCCATCTTAATGATGCGAGCCGCCAGGTATAGCACCGCCGTCTTGACCGCAACAATCACCACGACATGCATGAGAATCTTCGCCGTGTGATTGCCGAGCACGCTGACGTCGATACTGAGGCCGACGGACACAAAGAAGAGCCCCAGCAAGAGATTCTTGAACGGCATCACTTCTTCCCTGAGCCGGTGGCTGTTGTCTGTGCCGGAAAGGGCCACGCCCATGATGAAGGCGCCCAAGGCCATTGACACGCCGAAATGGTATGCCGCCCAGGCGCTCCCGAGGACGGCGATAAAGAGCACCGCCGTAAACGTTTCGGCCAGGCCTCTAGCGGTCGCCAAATGAAATAACCAGGGGCAGACGTAGCGGCCCAGGACAAAGAGAAGAGCCATGGCCGCGACAGCGGGCGGGATACTCCACCACGCATAATCAGCGGACCCCGTCCCCGCGAAGACGGGAACAAGCGCGATGAGCGGCACCACGGTGAGGTCTTGGAACAAGAGCACAGCGAACGCGGCCCGTCCGTGTTCCTGATTGAGCTCGCCCTTGCGTTCCAACAGTTGAAAGACCAATGCCGTCGAGGAATTTGCCAACACCAACCCGAGGAGCAGCGCCAGCGACCAGGTAGGCGTGAACAGCTGCCAATAGAACATCAAGGCCGCTCCCGTGGCCAGGACTTGCAACGTTCCCAAGAGAAAAGCATAGCGCCGCAACAGCCATGCCTGTCCAAGGTCGAGCTCAAGTCCGATCATGAAGAGGAAGAACACCACGCCGAGTTCAGACAGTTCCCGCAACCGATCGACCTGGGCTGACGCAAGGAAGTGGGAGGATCCGAGGATGACGCCAGACAGGAGCAGGCCCAGCTCGGGCCCGATGCCGAGTCGACGAGCTACCGGAATCACGACGGCGCTGATCCCGAGCAGGAGCGTGATGGCTAACAGGAGGTCCGGCAGTCGTAGGTAGGTGTTCAAACGCTTCCCTCAGCCGCACCTGCCATCCTGCACGCCGGCAGTGAGATTTTGAGGTCAAACACGGCCCTGCTGGCCGTCTGTCTTATCA
>JAICVE010000530.1 GCA_025935475.1 Nitrospira sp.
AGTATGGTCTCGACGGTTACGTTGCCGAAAAACACTACTTCGGGCATCTGTTTCCAGTCAAGCTTGCCTTCGAGGTGCAGTGCTTCCGTGAGCATGAAGGTCCGCGTCTGGATGCCCGAACGCGTGGCCTGTGCCATGGCGCGTAGTGCATTGGCCTTGAGCTGCCGAGCCTCTTGGTTGTCCGGGTCATCGGCGAGCGCAAACGACATAAGCTTGGCCGCTAGGTTGTATTCCTTCTTCTCGAAGGCCGCGCTGGCCCGTGCAATCAGTTTGTCTACACCGCCGAAACCCTCAACGATCACTGAACCAAGCTCGGCGGGGGTCGGCGGGTGAAGATCGGCGGTGTCTTCGGCGAACCAGCCAACAATGCCGCGGTAGAAGCCGCGGATAATGTATTCGTTATCGATGTAGCCCGGGAAGATCGCGGGATTGTCCGCCAGATGCGGGGGCAGCTTGATCTGCTGCACCATCTCGTCTGGGCTCATGCCCTTGTTGATGGCGCGGATCGACTGGTTATAGTCGAAGGCATACGTATCCCGATGAGCACTCACAAATTGATCCGCCTTCTCGCCATCCGAGTAGGGCAGTCCGTGTACTCCAACCAGATACGTTGGCTTTAGTCGCCGGATGAGATCGAGGCTGGCGATCGCGTCCGACGGATCACGGTAGAAGTCGCCGCGCAGCGTGTAGAGCGAAAACATCATGGGCGTAGCTACAGCGTTATGGAGCACCAGATCTAGTTCTGGAAAGTGGACGATCAGGCTGTCGCGGGTATCTGCCACTGCATGGTAGAACCTGGCCTTCAGGCCGTCGATCGTAACCTCCTCGCCATTCTCCACTGGGTGGTTGACGGCTACATGCCCGCTGGTGTTGAGCGCCGGGTCCTCGAAGTGCGGCTCGGGAAATAAAAACGCGGCGTCAGGGCCGGAGTCAGGCAAGTATAAGCCGAGCTGTATGCCGGTACGCCGGATCTGCATGGGGCCAAGTGTCCCAGCCGTTGCTTGCAGATTGCTGTCCACGCTGGGGTGCCCGAAGACCTGCACGGCCTCGCTACCGCCCTCTTCTACAAAGACCTTGGCACCGCCGGTGTAATGATGGTGGGAGTAGATCACAGCCACCACCGGCTTGTCGCTCACCTTGCGGACCATGTCGAGCAGCGCACGTCCCTGGCCGATGTTGTTGCCGGCGTCGAACTGGATAAGCCCCGTCTTTCCCTCGATGAAGGTGGCGTTAGCGATTGCATAGCCGACGATAGTGTGGACGCCGTCGCGAACCTTGATCGTGCGAACCTGGCCCCACGTACGGTCGAGGACGGCCTCGTAATCGGCATTGACGATCGCCCCATTCGGCGTGGTCATCTTTCTATCGTCAAGACCACCGCGATAGAAAGGCGATTCTGAAGAAACGTGCTGGTTCATGGTCTTGGGTCATGGTCTTGATTTCATCTGCTTCAGCCATTTGATGTCCTCCTGGTAGTTTGCTTGGAACCCAAGTGCATAGAGTCCCCTATGTCGACAACACTCCG
>JAICVE010000346.1 GCA_025935475.1 Nitrospira sp.
CGTGGAGACGATCCAAGCACAGCGGATATAGAGCATAGTTGGTACACGACCGGACCAAACGACAACAGCGGCCCGCCACTCGGGAAAGAACTCTGGGCATTCGTCCCTCATTACCTTCTGCCGCAGCTCATTTGGCTGACGCAGCCCGATTACACGCACGTCTCGTATGTGGACTTGAAGCCGAAAGTCACCGATGTCAATATCTTTACGCCTGAATCCGCCTGCGGCTCTGTGACAAGTCCCACCCCGACGGCCGCGGGCTGCATCCATCCCGGCGGCTGGGGCACGATCATGATCGTCGGCTTGCGCTTTGGCGGCAGTTGCGGGTCCTGTGTTGCCGTGTCGGGAACGAACGGTGGAGGGCCGCCCCTGAGCGTGACCGCAAAATTCGATGGGGTCACGACGCAAACGCGCACGTTCTACAGTGGATACGTCGTGCTCGACATCACGAACCCTGACGTGGATCCCACGGTGCTAACCGCCTACTCCTCTTCCACGCTAGGCTTGACCACGAGCTATCCGACGGTGACCCGCATGAGCCCCCAAAACCCACCGGGAAATGCGAAAACCGACCATTCGAACGCTGTCTTTTCCATGGTGCTCGGTTCGGGTGTGCAAAGCTACGACGGCAGAGCCTTGGCACAAGCGAGTTTGTTTGCCGTCAAGCTGGTCAATCAGGGGACCGCTCCTACCGTCACCTCCATGCCGGTTGGGCTGGCGGGCGTTGGAAGCTTCATGGCCGATCCGATTACCTTCGATCGTGATCTGGATTTCCGGTCGGACGCCGTATATGTCGGTCGGAGTATCGATCCCAGCGCCGGCGCCCCAGGGTATTGGTGGGGAAAATACTATCGCCTTACGATGGGAGTATGTTCGAGTGCTCCTTGTGGTACCTCCACATGGGGCGTGGCGAACGGAGCTAGCCGTGCAGCCACCGAAATGATCGCGCAGCTGACAATCGGAGGTTCAACGGCCTATCTCGGGCCGATCACGATTTCATCATCGGTGACTCTCGATGACGCTGGAAACACATGGGTCTTTTTTGGCACCGGACGTTTCTTTACCCAAACCGATAAAATTGACCAGCATGTTCAGTATTTGGTCGGCGTCAAAGACACCGTCATGAATGGAGGATGCACGCAATCCTCGGTCACCAACTGCCCGGATCAGAATCTGTTGGATGTATCGAACGCGCAGATCTGCGTGTCCTGTGCATCGGGCAATCAGGTTCAGGGCGTGGGAACCGTGGCAACATTTGCCAGCTTGGTCTCCCAAGTCCAGGGCATGGATGGGTGGTTCATCCAACTGACGACGAATTCTGGATCCACCACTCTGGGAGCAGAACGCAGCATCGTCAATCCCTCATTGATCTCAGGTGCGGTGTTCTTCCCCACATTTACGCCGACCTATGACATTTGTGTTGCGACGGGGACGAGTAACCTGTATGGCCTCTATTACAAGACGGGAACGGGTTACACGGATCCGATCTTTGGAGTCGACGCGGCAGGCAAGGCCGCGCGGCAGGTGAGTCTTGGTGAGGGCCTGGCCTCGTCAGTCGCCATCCAGATTGGATCGCAACCGACAGGCATGGCGGGGTTCGTTCAATCCAGCAATTCCTCGATCATCAAAGTGCAACCGAAGCCGCCGTCGACGCTCTGGAGTCAATATATCTCGTGGATGAATCATCGAGACTGAGCGACCATAGGCGTCTCGGGTCTGCCTTGCTGCGCAGAGCACAAGATCACTGGTCTTGTGCTCTGCCAGGATTCTCGGCCGCCATGGCCGCACTACTCCTCTCGGCTTGTATGGGAGGAGACAACGGGACCGCCAACCCAGCCACAGGATCTGGAAATCATGCGCCTATTATCAAAACCGTTTCCATCCTGCCAAGTCCCGCCGTCCTCGCCGGTCCTCTCATGGTGAGAGTGGAGGCACAAGACCTTGATGCTGATACGGTCAAGTTCAGATACCGGTGGTTTGTCAACGGCAAGGAGATCTCGGGACAAACGGGCGAGACCCTCCCACCGGCGCTGGTAAAACGAGATGATCACTTGACCGTAGAGGTCACACCCTTCGACGGAAAGACGAATGGCGTGCCACAGGTTTCGGCTCCAGTGCCGATTGTGAATACCGCGCCGATTCTCTCATCTCTCACGGTGGATTTTGATTATGGAGCCCAAGGCCGACAATTGCTGGCGCATGCAGACGTGCTGGACCCCGACCATGATGATGTCTCGCTCACCTATCGATGGAAAAAAAATGAGACCGTGGTAAAAGAGGGTCAAGAAAGCACGCTCTCTGTCGCGGGATTGACTACCCAAGATGTCGTGGACGTTGAGGTCACGGCGTCGGATGGCAGCTCAAATGGAACGACAACGCTTTCCGGTCGGTTTACCATGTCAAACTCTTCTCCCACAATTGTGTCCAGCCCTTCTGTATCGGCGGCCGGCAGTACCTACGAATATCAAGTCCAAGCCACTGATCCGGATGGGGATCCTATTACCTACAAGTTGGACGAGGCTCCCCCCGGCATGATCATCGGGGAACAGTCGGGTCGCATTCATTGGAGTGTGACGCCTGAAGCGAAGGGCAGCCATCGGATCAAAGTGGTGGCGCAGGACAACAAAGGTGGCTTTGCCGCTCAGGACTTTGAGCTGTCCATCTCAGCGCCTGCCAAGACGTCGTAGGCCGAATAATGACCGGTCGTTCCTTCTGAGCTTGTCCCTTGCCCATTGCTTTGCTAGAATCATCCTAGCTACCAGAGGAGGGACGGGCTTCGGCCCTCGTGCGTAAGCTCAAACTGCGAGAAGGTACCAACACCGCCGTTTTATTCGGTCACCACGACCGGCACCTCAAGCTGATCGAAGAAGATCTTGGCGTGCGCCTCTCGGCGCGCGGCGAGGAACTCACCCTCGACGGAAATCCAGAAGCGACACGCTATGCCGAGCGCGTACTGACTGAGCTCGCCGGGCTTGCGAACGACGGCATGTTGATTCAACCGGACGACGTCGCTCATGCGTTGACCGCTTTGCGGCAGAGGCCAGAACCGCCGCTGAAAGAGTTGCTGTCGAATGCGACGACGATCGTCACGAAGAAACGGTTCGTCGCTCCAAAGACGCCGACACAGAAAGCCTACATCGAAGCGATCGAAACCCACGACATTGTCATCGGCATCGGTCCGGCCGGCACCGGCAAGACCTATCTGGCGATGGCGATGGCGGTGAGCGCCTTGATGAAGCGGGAGGTGAGTCGCATCATCCTGGCGAGGCCGGCCGTTGAGGCGGGCGAAAAATTGGGCTTCCTGCCCGGCGACATGATCGCGAAGGTCAATCCGTATCTGCGCCCGCTCTACGACGCGCTCTTCGACATGATGGACATGGAACGAGCGACACGCGCGATC